>JALHUQ010000325.1 GCA_022866645.1 Woeseiaceae bacterium
CCCATCATTGGCCCGCTGCCGAACCAGGTAGCCATAATCGAAATAGAACAAACAGTGAGTGACATGTTGCGGCCTGATACCGCGAAGTCGGACATGGAAGTGGATTTCCGGGCGACGAATACGCCAACGGCGAGCATGACGGAAACGTAAATTACGACCCCGATCAGGATAATAGTTTGCGAATCGATAATTATTCTTCTTTATTGTTACGAATTGGCCATCGAATATTAGCACCGAAACACCAGGGCGAAGGATCCAGTTGAGTTAATACGCATGGGTCCAGATTTGAGCAAGATCGACAATCGCATCCAGGCTCAAATGGGGCCACCCCCCTTGGGGGGCGACGACCCGTTCTCAGTCTGGGGGCCTGGCAACAACAGCGGCATAGTTCCAGGAGCCAGTGATCCGCGTCTGCGGTCGGTGCCCGCGGAGATGTTCCTGCCGCCACTTACGAAACTCATCGACACGAAGTCCGGCAGGGAGCCGCCAGCCCTTGCGGCCAAAGTAGTGGGAGGTGTACTCGGCAAGAAACCCGGCCTGATTAACGGCGCTCAGAGCCTCCAGGTAGCCGCTGACAATGTCTTGATTAATCGTATGTTTTTCCTCCCACGCGTTGACTAAATGCTGCCTTGCGGTGAACTCACACTCAAAGCTGCTGGCGCGGGCCGGATTGTCCCCGCCGAGCAGCAGCTGGCAGGTGCTTTTCATCAGGCTATAGGCTACCCAACTCTGGAACGCCGGATCGTCATTCGTAAATGCGCTGGGTACGAGATAGAAGGTGTCGCCGTCCGTGACCCCGTCGCGCGTGTAGATCTCGCCGCCGCTGGCGAGCATTGGCAATAGCAGCAAAAGGCTCAGAAGTCGCATGCGCCGAGGATACGCCACAGTCATTAACGAGAGCTGAAGCAAGTTCGCAGTCTGTGAGTTCATGTATCATTCGCAAGCGATTGAATATGGAGTGATCTGCTTGGGCCTGAGCATCATTATTCTGGCAGCGGGACAGGGGAAGCGTATGCGCTCCAGCCTGCCCAAAGTCTTGCAGCCATTGGCTGGAAAGCCACTGCTGGCGCACGTTCTGGCGTCCGCAGACGCCCTGGCTGCAGATGATGTTTGCGTGGTTTACGGCCACGGCGGCGAGGCAGTAAAGGCCGCTAATCCGACCCACAACATTCGCTGGGCTTTGCAGGCCGAGCAGCTCGGCACGGGACATGCTGTGCAGCAAGCCATGCCCGATACGCCGGGAGAAAATCGCGTCTTGATTCTCGCCGGCGACGTGCCTCTCCTGACGCCGATGACGCTCGCCAGGCTATTGAGCGAAACACCGCAAGCGGACATGGCGGTATTGACTGTCGACATGGATGATCCGACGGGCTACGGTCGCATCGTTCGGAAGAACGGCCGCGTGAAATGCATCGTTGAGCAAAAAGACGCGAGCGCCGAACAACGAGCATTGACCGAAATCAATACAGGCGTGATTCTCGCGCCGGGCGACAAGCTGAAGGGATGGTTGGCCAAGCTTGGCAACAGCAATTCACAGGGCGAGTATTATCTAACCGACGTGATCGCTATGGCAGTCGCCGACGGCGTCGAGGTGCACGGCATTAAGGCCAACAGCAGCGTGGAGGTAATGGGTATCAACGACAAGAAACAGCTCGCCATAGCGGAGCGAGCATTGCAGGCGCGGCTGGTTGAGGAACTCATGCAACAAGGTGTTGGCTTTGCTGACCCGGCGCGAGTCGATATTCGCGGCACCCTCACCTGCGGCAAAGACGTGTTCATCGACATCAACGCCGTTTTCGAAGGCAACGTCGAGTTGGGCGATGACAGCAAAATCGAATCCAATAATCTGATTCGCAACAGCAAGCTCGGTGCAGGCACGGTAGTGCACTCGAACTGCCACATCGAGGGCGCAACGACGGGCAGTCATTGTGAGATCGGACCTTTTGCAAGATTGCGACCGGGCGCCGAGTTGGCGAACAACGTGAAAGTCGGCAACTTCGTAGAGATCAAGAAAAGCACCATTGCCGATGGCAGCAAGGTGAATCACCTGACGTACATCGGCGATGCCGAGATCGGAAAGAACGTCAACGTCGGTGCCGGCACGATCACCTGCAATTATGATGGCGTGAACAAACATAAAACCAAAATCGGTGATGGCGCATTCATTGGATCCGGAGTTGAACTGGTCGCCCCCGTTGAGGTTGGTGCCGGCGCGACCATCGGTGCAGGATCGACGATCACAAGAAAAGTGCCGGAGGACGGTTTGACGCTTGAGCGCAGCAAGCAGAAATCCATTGAAGGCTGGACGAAACCCGTAAAAAAAGGAACCAGCTGAATGTGCGGAATTGTTGGTGCTGTTGCTGGACGAGATATCGTTCCGATTCTCGTTGAAGGTCTGCGACGTCTCGAATATCGCGGCTACGATTCCGCCGGCGTGGCCGTTGTTCGTGAAGATAAAACCATCGGCTTAAGCCGCACTGTCGGCAAAGTCGCTGAGCTCGAACGAAAACTCGCGAAGCACCCACTGCAAGGCCTGATCGGCGTCGCGCACACTCGCTGGGCAACACACGGCGGCGTCACCGAGGCGAACGCCCATCCACATGTGTCGGGTGGTCGCGTTGCCGTCATTCACAACGGCATCATCGAAAACTTCCAACCCATTAAAGACGAAATGCTCGAGAAGGGTTATGTGTTCGAGTCGGAGACGGACACCGAAGTTGCCGCACACCTTATATATGACTACCTGAAGCAGGGGCTGGATCTGGTCGAAGCCGTTGGCAAGGCCGTACAACGATTTGACGGCGCCTACGCACTGCTGGTTATTGATGCAGAGGACCCGACGCGAATTGTCGTGAGTCGCGTTGCGAGTCCGCTCGTGATTGGGCTCGGAGACGGCGAGAACTTTGTCGCCAGCGGTGTGCCCGCTCTGCTGCCGGTAACACAACGCTTCATTTATCTTGAGCAAGGAGACCTTGCTGAAATCCGACGGGACGTCGTACGCATTGTCGACACAGAGGGCAATCCCGTAGCGCGCGAAGTCCATGAAACCGAGTGGGACAGTGCCTCCGCCGAAAAGGCGCCCTACGAGCACTTCATGCTGAAAGAGATTTTCGATCAGCCCAGCGCGCTGGCGGACACACTGTATGGCCGCGTTGCGAATCAGCGCGTCATTCCGGAATCGCTCGGCTCGCGAGCGACGGAGATGCTTGACCAGGTCGAGAATATTCACATAGTTGCTTGCGGCACAAGCTACCACGCGGGCTGCGTTGGGAAGTACTGGATCGAGTCGATCGCCGGAGTGCCAGCTCAGGTCGAAATCGCGAGCGAGTATCGCTATCGTCGCGTTGTCGTGCCGCCAAAGACTTTGTTCGTAACCTTATCGCAGTCCGGCGAGACTGCGGATACTTTGGAAGCATTGCGCATGGCAAAAACGCAGGGCTACCTCGGCACACTGACAATCTGCAACAGCGCCCACA
>JALHUQ010000326.1 GCA_022866645.1 Woeseiaceae bacterium
CAGGCAAGCCGCGACGCTCAGCTACGTCGGCTACGACAAGCCGATGCGGCGCTTGCGGGCGGACTCAGAAGTGTCGGTTGAGAAGATTGATCAGCTCATTGCCCGGCAAGGACACTTACTCGAAGCGCTCGCGATCGACGAACTTGTTGCTCGTCGCGATCACCTCGAAAATTATGGAGACAAGGCGCGATTTGCGCTGGCCGACAGTTACGACCGGGCGACCCAGGCACAAGCACAAACACAAGCACGCGCGGCTGAATCGCCATGATCAGAGCCGTCCTGACCTTTGCATTGCTCACGACCCTGGTCACTGCGTGCGGCACATCAGCCGTCAAGACCGGGACGCTGGCCGAGCTCGTTGACGTCAAGGCGGACCTTGAGGACGTCTACCTTGATGACAGTCTTGAGCGCGCCGCAGAAAGTTATCGGCGCTACCTTGAGGAAACATCCGAGAGTGCGATAACACCTGAGGCGATGCGACGGCTTGCGGATCTGCAGCTTGAACAGGCCTACGGCGTCATTGGCGACGGCGAAATCCGCGAAATGTCCGCGCCCGAGATTGCGGCCCGGCGCACCGATGAGCCAGCCGAAAGGCCATCCACTGGCCCGATCGAAGTCTCGGAGTCGGAGAAAGAATTCGAGCAAAGAGCGACCGAGCGGAGCGCTTTACTTGCAGCCAACGAGACAGGCGATTCGGAAATTATCGGCGTGGAAGGGCAGACGACTCCGGCAGGCCCGCGTGAGGCGATCGAGACCTACAAGAAGATTCTGGCGACCTACCCGAACTACGAACGCAACGACAACGTTCTCTATCAACTGTCACGCGCCTACGACGAAATCGGTCAGCCCGACGAGGCGATGGACGTCATGAACCGATTTGTCAGCGAGTACCCGCACTCCCGGTACGCCGACGAAGTGCAGTTCCGCCGCGGCGAGTATTACTTCGTCAGGAGAGATTATAGTGACGCCGAATCCGCTTACAACGCGGTCATTCGCGAAGGCGATAGCTCCTCGTATTATGAACTCGCGCTCTACAAGATGGGCTGGGCGCTGTACAAGCAGCAGTTCTATGATGAGGCACTGGATAGTTTCGTCGCATTGCTCGACCACCAGAATTCGATCGGTTATGACTTCGACCGGCACGAGGATGACAACGAAGAACATCGCGTCACCGATACTTTTCGTGTTGTCAGCCTGAGCTTCTCCAATCTTGGCGGGCCAGAGATTGTTGACCAGTACTTCTCGGAAAAGGGCCATCGAAGCTACGCCGACAGAATCTATAGCAATCTCGGCGAGTTCTATTTTGGCAATCTGCGTTACGACGACGCAGCGTCGGTGTACCGATCATTTATCCAGTCAAATCCGTATCACCAAAAGTCCCCGCACTTCAGTATGCGCGTCGTCGAGATATTCGTTGCAGCAGATTTTCCGTTGCTGGTGGTCGAGGCGAAAAAAGATTTCGCAACGCGTTATGCGCTGTCATCGGAGTACTGGAGTCAACACGACGTCGAAAGTACGCCTGACGTCACTGGCTACCTGAAAACCAATTTGACCGACCTTGCGGGCCATTATCACGCGCTTTATCAGGGTGATGTGCTTGCCGAGGACAAGGCGAAGCACTTCGACGAGGCACATCGCTGGTATCGACAATTGCTGAGTTCATTTCCGGCCGATGCAGCGTCGCCGCACATCAATTATCAGCTGGCAGACCTGCTACTTGAGAACGAAGACTTCAGCAGTGCAGCGCTGGAGTATGAGCACACTGCCTACGAATACGGCGATCATGAACAGGCATCGGCAGCTGCTTACGCTGCAGTATTCTCCTATCGTCAGGAACTGGCGCGGGCGACCGGCGCGCGTCGGCGTGACGTTAAAGAACTGACGGTAGAGAGCTCGCTGCGTTTTGCAGACGCGTTCATGGAGCACGAGCAAGCGCCCGTTGTACTCGGCGCGGCGGCAGACGACCTCTATGAAATGAAAGACTTTGCACGCGCGATCGGCTCCGCAAGCCAGTTAATCGAGCGCTACCCCGCGTCAGATCCTGACCTGCGTCGGGCGGCCTGGGCCGTTATTGCGCATTCGTCCATCGATACGGCTGAATACCAGAATGCCGAGCACGCGTACGCCAGATTACTGGAACTGACCCCGGTTGAAGACGAGTCACGGCCGGCGGTCATTGATGGTCTTGCTGCGTCGATATACAAACAGGCCGAACAGGCGAACTTGCTTGAAGACTACAGGGCTGCCGCAAACCACTTCCTGCGCATCAAGGAGCTGACGCCAACGTCCGGCATCCGCAGCGCGGCAGAGTATGACGCAGCCGCAGCGTTGATGAACTTGCAGGACTGGACGCTGGCTGCCGGCGTTCTTGAAGAGTTCAGGGCGTCCTACCCCGAACATGCGTTGAACAACGACGCGACCAAACAGCTTGCCCGTATTTACCGGGAAGACGGTCAGCTAGCACGGTCTGCCGCTGAGCACGAACGGATTTCTTTGGAGTCAGACGACATCGTGCTTAGTCGCGAGGCCTTGCTGACCGCAGGCGACCTGTACCTCGAGGCGAAAGCGATGGCCGATGCGGTGCGTGTTTACGAGCAGTATGTGAGGGACTATCCACGGCCGCTCGATCTCGCAATAGAAACGCGGCAACGTTTGGCCGACATTTTCAAAGAGCAGCTCGATGACCAGCGCTATTACCAACAGTTGGCAGCGATTGTCACAGCTGACGGCGAAGCAGGAATCGATAGAACGGATCGCAGTCGCTATCTCGCGGCTGGCGCCTCCCTGGTTCTCGCGGAGCAACTCTACGAGCAATTTGCGGGGCTCAGACTCGTGCAGCCATTCGATGCGAGCCTCGCGCAGAAACAGGCCAGCATGGACACGGCATTGGCCGCATTTGAAAAACTTGTGGACTATGAGGTTGCCGGTGTTACGGCCGCAGCCACGTACTACATCGCCGAATCGTATCGTAACTTCAGCATGGCGCTGATGGAGTCAGAGCGTCCAGAAGGCCTTTCGGCAGCCGAACTATCCGATTACGATCTGGTCATCGAAGAAGAGGCCTGGCCCTTCGAAGAGCGGGCGATCGAAGTTCATGAAGCGAATTTTGAATTGCTCGCGGCCGGTGTTTACAACCCCTGGGTACAGAAGAGTCTCGATGAGCTGGCGGTGATGATGCCGGGCCGTTATGCGAAGAATGAAAGCAGCGGCGGCTTCCTCAGTTCGATCGACGTATTTGCGTATCGAATGCCGGTGGCGCCGGAACCGGGTGTCGAGGGAGAAGGCGTTGCTGAAGCAGCCCGATTACAGCCCGTCGATGACGACGAATCTGCCAGGACAACGCTTACGACCGGCGTTGTCAGCAGCAACTAGGTGAACAGAATCGCTATGACAGTCTCTAACTATCATAAGGTGGCGTCGCAGATTCGCGCTTGGCTCGTGATGTCGATCGGTGTGCTTGTGCTCGCCGGTTGCAGTGCAACGACCAAACCACAGCGCCAGGTCGCGAACCTTGAAATCCAGGAAGCGGTCGGGTTCACAATCACCGAAGATGTCCAGGTGGCTGAGGCTGATCGGCTGAAATACTACGAAGCGCTGAATTATCTGCGCGATGGCAGTTTCGAGAGGGGCATCGCGATTCTTGAAGAAGTTGTGCTGGCCGCACCCATGGTAACGGCACCGAGAATAGATCTCGGCATCGCCTACCACCGCCAGGGCAACCTGAAGGCTGCTGAAGAAAACCTGCTGCAGGCGCTTCAGCTCAACGCCAATCATCCGGTCGCACACAACGAGCTCGGCATCGTGTATCGAAAGACCGGTCGTTTCCTCGACGCAAAACGGCACTATGAGGCTGCGATTGCGGTGTACCCCGGTTATCACCATGCCCGTCGTAACCTCGCTATCCTCTGTGATCTTTACCTGGGCGACCTTGATTGCGCGCTCGATCAGTACGAGGCGTATATGGTCACGGTACCCG
>JALHUQ010000327.1 GCA_022866645.1 Woeseiaceae bacterium
AGACCGCAGTCGATCCGCCGGAAGAAATGATTCGTGGCGATCCCGATCGGCTTTGCGTTGGACGACCAGTCCCTGAAGCGTCTCATTGACGGATGTACCGGTGATAAAGCCCAGCACTTCATCAGTGCTTAGATAGAAAACATCGTGCGGATCGTGCAGTAGCTTTTCGCTGGTCAGATTCTTCCCCAATGAGAGAAAGATTGCCCGGACAATTCCGAATGCACGCGCCCGATCCAATCGCGAACTCTCCCGATAGCGAATCGATCGGCGTGCCAGGGCGAGAGTCCAGCCGAACAAAAGACGCCTGATGGGATGCGCGTGTAGCGCCTGGCGAAGTAGCGCCGCTGCCGCTGCTCTGGCATTGAGCCTTCGCTCATCCAGCTTCGCCATATCGACGTCTGACTGGGCTTGAGTGGCGATGAGCCTGAGCAGCGATTGCGGGTTATCGCGAAAGCTGACGGATTCGAGCTTCAGCTCCTCCAGATGCCGATCTCCGAAACGCTCCAGATGCTGCTGTAAACGATCCACGAACTCGGTGTTTTCGAAGAATCCCTGGATTCCTATTCCGCAGAAATCCTCCGGGCACATCGCCAGTGCTTCATCCAGCTGAGAACGCACAAGTGGATCGCTCCTCACCACCTCAGCCATTTCAACCATTGAACGAACTGGCGCTGCACTTTCCAGCTCCGCGTCTCCGGCCATGAGTCCACCGAATACGGTTTCAGGCAATCCGCTATTTCGTAGTTGACGTCTGACGGCGGCCGTAAATACGAATGCGAAAAGATCGTTTAACAACGTGACTTCCCATCCGTCCAGCACTTCGGCGTTGAGACTATGGTACAAAGCCGCCAGCTCGTGATTATCCAGATCGCCCACATCGCGCGTTCGAAAGGACCGATGCAGGCGACGAAAAGATCCGGCACAGCGCTGCATATAGAAGCGAAGGAATATGAAGTACCAAAGTGCGTGTGCTGCGACCCACGCGATGCGAGGTAGCTGGACGATTCGCTGTAGCCAGGATTGCTGCGCTCGATCAACCTTGTTGTTAATCCCCAGCATTTCTTCCCAGACCGGCAGGTAGGGTTCAACCGCAGGGATCAGGCGAAACATTTGATACCAGTGGGTCAGGTTGTAGTAAACACGCCCGCCAATGTATCCGAGCATATTCTTGAATACATGATCGTTCCGCTGGATGAGTTTCTTTGACACGCCGAGCCGCAGCAGTGTGTTTCTGAATAGCACTTCGTAGGCGTGCCGAATGTGCGACACGGTTAACGGAGATGTGATGCCGGGATAGCTCTCCACGATGTTACTGTTGTCGAACACTGACTGCTGCCCGCGGGGGATTGTGGTGATAGGCCGAGTCTGGGTGACATACAGCTCACCCTCCGCATCGAGCGCCCACTCAATGTCCTGATAATGATCGCAGGATTCCGAGATCGCTTCGCCCAAACTTCTCAGCGCCTCACGCTGATCACCGGAAAGCACAGGCTCGTGCCGTTTTGCATCTGCGACATCGTGCAAGGCAGTGCCAGACCCTGCAGTGACATCGAAGCGCACGCTCTTTCTCTTATCGCCGATCTCGCAACGCCACTGACGGCGTATTCGATCGTAAATACAGGTATCCGTTTCTACCTGATCCGAAACGACGCCCTCTCCCTGGCCGTACCCCGACACGATGACAATTTCATCCAGACTCCCGGCGGGATTTGCCATGAACATGACACCGGCGGCTTCGCTGTCAACCATGGTCTGAATGACGACTGCCACTTCAGGGGATGTCGTTTTCACTCCCTTGCTGTGTTTGTAGGTGAGATTCCTCGCAGCGTAGGCTGACGCCCAACAAGTCTTGATGCGGTCAAAGAGGTCTGACCGCGGCACATAAAGAAAGGTGTCGAACTGTCCCGCATACGACCCGGCAGACGAGTCCTCCAGAAGGCCTGAGGACCTTACGGCATAGTGCGTCGCGCCCATTCTATCCAGCTCGCGCTCGACATCGCGTCGCAGCGCATCCGCTATTGGCGTCCGTTCTATCAGAACACGAATGGCGTCGCTGGCTTGCTGGACGCTAAGGAACCGTTCGAAATCGATCGCACTCAAGTAGCGCTCCACGGCGCGTTGCTGTTTGGCGAAGACTGCAGAGCAAACCTCGCTGCTCACGCAGATCCATGCGGGTACTCGCATGCCCAGTTTCGTGAGCCGATATAAGTTCGCTGCTTTTCCTCCCATGAATGGTAGAAACGATTCAGGACTGTTCGCGTCCAACACACCTTTTGACCGATCTTCGTTGTAAGTAAGTCGGATCGTCGACCTTGGTCCATCTTCGTCGGCGAAAATCTCTGTCGGCCGCATTTCGAGATTGCTCTGCATGGCTAGAGTCCCGCCATCATGGCGCCGAAACCAAGTTGCAGCTGAGCCATGGTCGTTTTCCCCGCGCCGTCGGGAATATTCGAGAAGAGCAGAATGAGATAAGCCATGGCAGGCACTATCAGGTTGTCGATGCCGCGATGACTGAGCGCTTCGGCACCGCACGTTGTCACGGCAAGGACTGTCGCTACCAGCAAAACGTGCACCATTGGCAGGTCAGCAAAGGATTCCAGGGACCAAAAGCTGATGGCAAAAGCGACAACGAAAAACGTAGCGCAGCCAGCCGTTGTCTTGCCTCTGGCGATACCCGACAACGGGCCGACTGGAAATGCCTTACCGACGATTGCAGCAAACGCATCAGCCAATGCCAGGATCAGAATCGGTATCACAAAAAATATCGGCTCGTTCTGCGTGAGTAGCAACAGGCTAGCAATTGATATCGCGAAATAGATTTCGCCAAAAGACTCCCGCGGAATATCATGCAGAACGGTACCAAAGCGTCGTCGCAGGCCTGCGTTGTGCCTGACCGCGATCAACCAGACCATTACCAGTCCAAGCGCCGCAATGATTGTCGACGCAGTGTTCAGGAAGAGCGGAAACGAGAGCGCCGTCAAACCAATACTAATGTGCAGCGCCTTGCGCTTCAGTTCCCGAGCGACCAAACCACGATCACCAATACGACTAAGTGCGCCCATAGCCAACAGCAGCAACACCGGTGGAATGGCAATCGCGATAAGGGTGCTGTACATCAGAGCGTCTCGCTGATCATGTTGACGCGACTGCCTGCAGGCTGGCTGCGCGACAAAGAACGGTGTGCCGTTGCGAAGTCGCCCGAGCAAAATGCGCCAACAATCGAAAGTTCGCCCGCCAAAACGATGGCCGCCGACACTTCAGCGAGGGCCGTGCTTTTTCCCGGGCCGGCGAGGCCAAGGATATTCAGACAGGCCCTGGCGCTCGGCAAACCGGTACCGCCGCCCACTGTCCCCACCATGATATTCGGCAGTGTGACGCTCGCGTAAAGATCACCCTCGTCCGTCGTTTCCAGACGAGTGATACCGGTTGCTGACTCTGCAACACAGGCTATGTCCTGGCCGCAGGCCAGATACAGTGCCGCCAACCCATTCGCGAAGTGTCCCTGGATACCGGCCGATCCGCTCATAACTCCGCCGATGGCGCCGGCGTACCAGTAATCAACCATTCGATCTGGCGTGGTGTTCAACTGCTGGCAAACGAGCTCACGCGGAATTTTTGCATCTGCGATAACACGTTTGCCACGCACATCGGCCAGTGTTCGGGTGGTCGCTTTCTTGTCACCCGATAGATTTCCCTCCAGAAACCAATAGCGAGGTTCTACTGGCGCACGCTCAAGAATGGCTTCGCAGATTGCCTCGGATGCGAAGGTCACCATGTTCTGACCGGAGGCATCTCCGGTCTTGAAACGAAGATCGATGTAGACGTGGTTTCCTTCGATGATCGATCGAGCACTTAGCAGCTGTCCGTGAGACGTAATTCCGGCTACAACGGAATTTAGTTCGTCGCCGTGCTTCGAAACGAAATCGGCAAAAGTTTCAGCATCGGTCAGACGGTTGAAAGAAAACACCGGCGTGCGGCTTACCGCTACGTCAACAACGCGTGCGTCGCAGCCGCCAGCAGCAGTGAGCAGTCTGGCGCCACGATTGTATGAAGCCACGAGTGCGGCCTCCGTGGTTGCGAGTGGCACCCGGTAGTCTGTTGTCCCGGCACGGCCATGGATACGCAATGGGCCCGCGATACCCACCGGAATATTTACGGTGCCGATATACGATTCGATGTTGCATTGGTAGACCGATGCGTTGGCCCGGGCCTTACTGTCCAATAGCTCACTTTTCGAATCATCGTGGCCGAGGCTTGCCCAGCGTCGATCTGTATCGACGGCAGCTTGGTCGAATGGGCATTCTGTCCCTGCCCTTTCAACTACTTTGAATCTGCGGGCTCTGCTTGTTTTCATTGATTTCTCCTGCGACGTGGGCTTGGCATCCAACATGGACGCATTGTCGACTGGGAGCACTCAACAGTGCCTGATCTTGATCCGACGGTTTAATGATTAATGGCTGATGATCGTGTGACCATCAGTACGTACCGTGCCGGCATCAGGGAATTTGTTGCCAGCAACGAATGTTTCCCTGGCACGATCGACGAGAAAGCTTTCCGTAGCATCGACTTGCATCCTGTCGATGCCCACCCGGGCCTGCCGCGCTATCGGATGACTGAGGCCTAGGATCTGTTTCGTGTTCGCAGCATTCGTCTCGTATGCTTGTCAGGACGTCCATCTGTCTTCGGCATCAACATTCGATCCTGCCGTAGCGTTGCGACCAGACTTTCACGCTGCCGGACCGTCTCCTCGTCTTCCAGGTAGCAACGTCGTGCCTCCACACCCGGGCCACGCCGGTTCGGAATCTCGATGACCTGTAACGAATACGGTAATTGCTCGCGAACCAGATCGATTCGGTCACCGCACTTTACGCGACTTCCCGGCGTCGCTCTTTCGCCTTTGATTTTCACATGCCCGGCGGTCACGGCGGCAGTTGCCAGGACTCGCGTCTTATAGAATCGGCAATAGAATAGCCATCGATCGATACGTAGAGAACTATTTTCGGGAGACACTTCGATTCCACTGCTGCTTCGCGGCAGCGACTATGCCAGAACATCCTTTTCTTGCGCGCGCTGCAAGGCAATCTTCTCCTGAACCGAGTTGAATAGTTCATCCCGGAGACCTGCCAGTTTGAACAACTCAATCACCGTAAAAAACGGCGCGGCCAAATTAGCTTGTATCGGGTGCTTGATCAGTACTGGCATGGATTTCTCCACCGCATGTCCGATGAACTGAGCCGCGTAACCGCCGAAGAAACAAGCAGCAGCGATCACCCAGCCCGTATTGCCTGGATAACTACCCAGTTTCACGGCGAGGATCGTCAGGAAATACGCGCCAATCGCAAAGACTGCTGCGAAGAGTATGTCGAGTGTCAGGTAGAACAGCACCAGCGCGGCAACAACAACGTGCGCCAGATAGAAATGAAACTCATTGATTTCGAATCCAACCCAGGTGAGTGGAATCAATACGCCGAGCATGATTGTCGGTATGCCAATCATGTGCACGAAGATATTGAGCGGGTGCTGGTGCGCGGCGGCATAGCCCGTCAACATGTCCATCAATTTTCCTTCAGCTTTCATTGCACTCTCCGAACCGACACGACGGTTAATTTAGCATGATTCGGTATACTCAAGGGGCGCGCTTACTCACATATAAGGACCTGTAATGACTATGTTGATCGCCGGTATTGTTCTATGGAGCATCACTCACCTGCTTCCCGCCATCGCCCCTGGCGTCCGCGCCAATCTGGTCGGCAAGTTTGGCGCCTCGCCATACAAAGGTCTGTTCGCACTCGACATCATTATCGCCGTCGTTCTCATCGTTTTCGGCTGGAAGGCGGCAGTGCCCGCCTCGATCTATGCGCCGCCTCTGTACGGCAGCGCGATACCGATGGCCGCTATCATGCTGGCTATCGTTCTATTGGTCGCGTCCAGTACGCCAAATAATCTCAGGCGTTATGTGCGTCATCCGCAGATGACTGCCGTCTTGCTCTGGGGTGTCGGGCATCTGCTGCAGAATGGCGATAGCCGTTCGATCGTGTTGTTTGGCGGGCTCACAATTTGGGCGCTACTCGAGATGATATTGATCAACAAACGCGACGGGCAATGGCAACGACCCGACTCGGTGCCGTTCGTGAAGGACATTATTGCGGGTGTCATTGCGACTGCCGCTATCGCTGTGCTGATCTGGTTTCACACCACGTTATTTGGCGTCCCTCCTATTCCAGGATAGTTAAGTCAAAGACTTACATCGCACACAGGCGATCATCAGGAGACCATTCGATAACATCCAAAAAGAGTCACTCTGTAATCAGTTAATGACGAGGGCATCCAACTAGATTTGATTCCGAGGCCACCGCACCCGGCGGCCACAACGAAACGGAGTCAAATCATGAGTCACGCAAAGCGCAATTTCGCCGTAGTCGCACTGCTTATCGTTTTGACAGCAGGCTGCGCGGCGGCCCCCCAGCAGGGCGGCATGAAAGACGCCCAAATCGTTGCACCAGCATTTGACTACGGTTACAAGGCGCAGCGCGCCGTAACCAAGGGTGCGCACTTTGGTCTGGTCGTCGCCCGTTCCGTCTACGAAAATCCGATCAACCGACCTGTTTCACATTACGGCTCGCTGGCGTCGTATGCCATAAAGTCTACCGGTGGCTTGTTGCGACGAATTACGATCAGCGCCGCGCAAATGCCAGCCCTTGGCGGCGAAATTCCCGAAGTGAGCCACGCAGAACCCATGGATCTGGTCGCTTTCGAAAAAACCCTGGACAAGGCGACCGGCACGCGCAGCTCCACAGGTCGAATCAAGTTTCTGGTTGATGGCGACGAGTACTTCTGCCGCCTGGCGGACTCCATCAGGAATGCCGAAGAGAGTGTCGATATTCGCAGCTATATTTTCGATAACGACGACTTCGCCGTAGAAGTCGCGAACAGCCTGAAAGAGCGATCCAAAGACATCCGCGTTCGAGTAATGGTGGACGGCCTCGGCAACATGATCGCGATGCAATCTGATCCGGAATCTATGCCACTTGAACACAAGGCGCCGCTATCCATGCGCATGTACATGGAAAAAGACTCCAGCGTAAACGTCCGTAATATTACGAATCCCTGGCTTACTACCGGTGATCACACAAAAACAACAATCATCGATAAGAAAGTGGCTTTCGTAGGGGGCATGAATATCGGCCGCGAGTATCGTTACAGCTGGCATGACCTGATGATGGAGGTTACCGGGCCCGTGGTGGACACGCTCCAATATGAGTCTGACAAAGCCTGGGCTCGGGCAAGCGTTTTCGGCGACTTCGCGAACTTTTTCGCATTTGCCAAAGGCAAGAAACAACATGCCGACCAAGACGGATACCCGCTAAGGGTCCTGCAAACCCGCAATTTCGACTCCGACATTCATAAGGCACAGATCGCGGCTATCCAGAGCGCGCAAAATTATATCCTGATCGAAAACGCTTACTTTTCAGACGACCGAACGATTTACGAGCTCGTGAAAGCGCGTCGCCGTGGCGTCGATGTCCGTGTCATCATTCCGTCATCGGGAAATCATGGCTCACTGAACGCCAGCAACAAGATTACGATCAATACATTGCTCGAACACGGTGTTCGGGTCTATGCATATCCGGGAATGAGCCACGTAAAGGCTGCCATTTTTGACGGCTGGGCTAGCGTTGGCTCCGCGAACTTCGACAAACTGAGTCTGAAAGTAAACAAGGAATTGAATCTGGCGACTTCAGATCCAGATACTGTGCGGGCCCTGTTGGATCAGGTTTTTATCCCCGACATGCGGATGTCAAAAGAGATCAGCAGTCCCATCGCCATCACTGTAGCCACGCGATTAGCTGAGATCGCAGTAGACGAGCTGCTTTAGTGTGACTAAAGTAATACCCTTGGAGAGCAATGGCGGTGGGAGACTGAAATGCAGGAGTTGATGCTCGGGGCGTTATTGGTGCTGACCATCGCGTGGCTCGTTGTTCGAGTCCGCCAAAACAAGGCAGCGGTTAAATCCGAATCGACGCGAGTCGTGAAAAATACGGGCAAGTTTCACGCCGTTGCACTCAAGTATACCGAGAACGCTTGCGACGCGGCCAAAGCGATGACGGGGCGTCGATTTCTTTCGAACGCTGCACCCCGATTGCCGCTACCGGAATGTAACTTTCCAGAGTGTAACTGCCGGTTCGCGCATTACGATGATCGTCGGGCGGGGCGTGATCGTCGCAGCCCGTTCGCGCCTGCCGGAGCTACCGGCACGACAGGGATACATGAGCAGGAACGCCGAGAACGCAATGACCGACGGCAAGACCCCGATCAAGTCGATTGGTAGCCCCTAGCCCCAGCGCGGTCTGTCAGTAACCTAGATCCGCCACAACAAGCTGATACTGCTCGAGCTCGACTTGGGAGCGGGCGCGATAGTCGTAAAGATCCTTAATTTCGGCCTGCAACTTTCCGGTCCGCTCCGCCAGATTCTTAAGATCCACGAGTAGCAATATGCGTTGTTCCTTCGTTGTATCGTCGGATATCAGTCCCGCGGCGATCACCGCTGCGTCGTCGTCAATATGATCGAGTTCATATTCTTTCGCACTAATCGACGAACTCGCACTGTTTACATTCGACCGCAATGTGTGGAGGCGGTGTCCGGCATTGTAGGCACCCAGAAAATCGGCCTCCTGATTCACGCTGCATACACCGTTATAGCCGCCACCGTTCGAACCAATTCTGAACCCACGACCGGGTTGGCAATAATCGACCAAACCCTGATCTCTACCATTTTGGTAAGCTGCAAAATCGGGTGTCACGCCGTGCTTGGCACAAGCTTTCCGATGTTGGCCGATACGATCCATCGTGTATCCGCGTGAGCCGTCTTCGTAGCCAATTGCGGACCAGTCACTGGTCGCGCATTCGTCGCCGCTCATCGATGCGCAACCGCTAAGGCCGGCAAAAGCCAGAGACAACCAGACTAGATTCCACTTCATGTTCATTACGTACTCCATCCAATTCGCAATCGCCAATGATGTTTCCATACATACACCCTGCTGACTGAACGGCAGCTTAAAAAAGGGATATGTGCCCGGTTTCCTGGCGTCTCTATGTGACATACGTCACATCGTCCACTCTGGTGTGGAGCTACGCTCAAGTGCAGACGACACCAACGGAACAGGGCAAATGGATCTTGAGGCTATTAGCGGCGCAGCAACCGTCGCATTGACGAGCACTGTCGTCTTCTTGCTAATCGCCAAGACCTGGAATGCCGTTAGCCGCACCATCAGCTCAACACCGAGTTTTTCGGACCGGATCATGCACGAAGCGGCGCAAGGCTTCCGCGACGAACTCGACCGGCTTACCTGCTCTCAGTCCACCTACCTCAGCGCTGTGCTGGTATTTCTGA
>JALHUQ010000328.1 GCA_022866645.1 Woeseiaceae bacterium
TCCTACACCGTCGAAATCTCTCCGCCTCCGGGAATTGATGTCAATGTGACGCCTCCGACCATCACTCTTGGGCCCGGCACGTCCGCGACTTTCGACGTGACGCTCACGTATGCATCCGGTCCGATGGATTTGTGGCGCTTCGGCGCTTTGACGTGGGTGAGTGACGACCACGATGTTCGCAGCACCATTGCTGTGAAACCAACATCCATCTCGGCACCAAAAGAAATTGTTTCTCTTGGCGGCACGGGCAGCAAGACCTTTACCGTCGAGTTCGGCTACAACGGCAGCTACCGCCCCGGCGTACACGGCTTGAATCTTCCGCACATCGAGAGCGGATTTGTCGACAACGACCCAAGCAAAACCTTTACCCGACGAACGGACAACGGCGTAACGCAACATGTTCTGATCGTCGCGCAAGATCAGCTGTTTCTGCGTTTTTCCTTATTCGATGCCTTGACCGACGGCGACGACGATCTTGATATGTATGTGTATTACTGCGGACTGGACGGCACCGCCTGCAGCAGAATCGGCGAAAGTGGCGAGCCGACCTCCGAAGAACAGTTCAATTTGTATCGACCAGCGCCGGGGGTTTATGGCGTCTACGTTCACGGTTTTCAGACCGATGAGGTCAGCGGCGGGCCCGGCTCCAATTACCAGCTACTGGCCTGGTCTTTTGGTAACGTCGATGACAAGGGCAACATGACCGCAACAGGTCCCGCGTTCGTCAGCGCCGGCACCACGGCCGATATCACGATCAACTGGTCCGGATTACTTTCCGACACGATCTATCTGGGTGGCATATCACACAACACGCCACAGGGACTGTCCGAGCTAACGCTGGTAACGATTGGCAACTGACCGCGAATACCAAAGCTCAACAATACAAATAACGATGACCACGGTCGGCAAGTAGTACGCGCCACTGCCCCAAACACCAACGACGTCTCTCAGCACAAACGCATCGAAGTCCTGGGTGAGCACGCCGAGCAAGGACACGACGTACAACGGAAAAGCCCAGGAGAACTTGCGCAATAGTAAGAATATCGACGCCAGGACCCCGGCATTAACCGCAATCGCGTAGCCTGCATTTGCCCAAACCGGCGTCGCCTCCATGAACGTAGCGATCTCATCGCCCATGTTGGCCAGCGCCTCGGGTGTCAGCGTCATTTGCTGGTAGTAGAACATCAGGCCGATGAGGTTCCAGACCAGAAATACGCCTCCAATAATGTAAGCGGAAGCCGGCGGCTTGCCGTTTAGTGCGTCAGACATCGTGCGGCCCTCTTGTTCGTTTCGTTATCGGGAGGCAACAGATAATCCACCGCAGTCCTCGCAATTGCAAGTCGCGCTAGTTCTTTTTTCCGGCCAATGCCTTGCAAGGTTTATAACGAAAACAGGTACTTACATGGTCGTTTACCATTCCGGTAGCTTGCATGTGCGCGTAAATAATCGTGCTACCGACAAACTTGAAGCCTCGCTTTTTGAGGTCCTTCGACAAGGCGTCGGACTCCGGCGACGTCGCCGGCACATTGCCATCGGCCTTGAGATTGGACTGAATGGGCTTGCCACCGACGAAACCCCAGATGTAGTCGCAGAATGTGCCGAATTCTTTCTGTACTTCGAGAAACGCTTTCGCGTTGGTGACCGCGGAGCTCACTTTCAGGCGGTTCCTCACGATGGCCGGATCGGTGAGCAATTTCTCAATGCGCTTATCGGTAAATCGAGCCACCTTTTTCG
Organism: Woeseiaceae bacterium; assembly: GCA_022866645.1. Lineage (GTDB taxonomy): Bacteria > Pseudomonadota > Gammaproteobacteria > Steroidobacterales > Woeseiaceae > UBA1847. Next base: position 1,735 of record JALHUQ010000328.1, read on the forward strand.
CATCAAAGTCGGCGAACGCCTTTCGGTACCCGTCCCGTTTGTTGAGTATCGTCGACCAGCTTAGACCCGCTTGCGCTCCCTCGAGGATCAGAAACTCGAACTGCACCCGATCATCCCAGACGGGGACCCCCCATTCCTTGTCGTGATACTCGATGTAGCCGAGGCTAACGCCCTCTGCCCACCGACATCGTGAAACTGCCTTGCTCATTGCTTTCTCTTCGTAAAGTCGTAGTGCCCGAATGTAGCAATGCTGCCGAAAAAACTCAGTATCGATTTTTCGGTTTTAGCCACAAAAAAGCCCGCGCACTGCGCGGGCTCTTGTTGAGCACTGTGTCGAGAATGTCGCTCCGAGAGCCACATTCCCTGCTTAGGCTTTAACCTTCTTTGTCGCCACCGCAGGATCCTTCGCCACAGCTGCCTTCAGCATCTTCCTTGCCATCTTCACCACAGCTGCCTTCACCTTCTTTCTCGCCACAGCTGCCTTCGCCTTCTTTTTCGCCGCAACTGCCTTCGCCTTCCTTGTCCTGACCCTCGCCTGCTTTATCGCCGCCGCAAGAACCTTCGCCTTCCTTCTTCTCGCCTTTATCGCCACCGCAAGAACCTTCGGCCTCGCCCAGCATGTAACCGACGCTCAGTGATGACATTGCAAACGGGCTATCGATCGAATCCGCATTAACCGTGCCACTAATCGCGAACGTTCCAGCCAGCGCAGCCCCTACAGCCAACGCTAAAGGTTTTAGTACTCTTTTCTCTGACATTGCTTACTCTCCTACAGTTATATGCCCAGAACCGGGCGTTCGTTATTCAGAAATTGGAGACTCATGTACTCCACATCACTGAATCCAATACATTCTGTTGTACTTCTTCTAGCGGCTCTTCGCGATCACCGATGATCGCGATGCTGCCGTCGCCGACCGGCAGGATGACGCCTCGAATGTTGACGCCGTCAAACGTTGTCGCTTCGGCGACCTTTTCATGCGGCATCAGCAGGATCGTAATCGGGCCGCGCTCACCCTGAATAACGAGATGAGGCACATCCTTGCCGTTAATGCTGCAAAATTCTGCGAAGGTAATCAGCCCGATGCCGCGATTCATCGTTGCTATTCGATTCGGCACAGCGTTCGCGAGACGGCTGTCAGAAACCGGCGTACTACTCGGCAGTAATGCCATGGGTTCATGGTCCACGTGGGCCAGAACCTGCTGTTCCAGCGTTCCGAAGGTCTCTTCCATGCCCGGATCCGTGAAACGACTGCCGACAACCACGGCCAGCAACACGCTCGCCGCCAGTGCGAACCAGGCCGGTTTTGATATTGACCGACGAGCCGACAACGAAACAACGTGCGCCGTATCAAGCTCCGGTAATTCCGGCATCTTTAGCTCAGGCACCGAAAGCTCCATCGCCGCCGCGATCTTCATATCCAGAGCCAATATCTCTGCCCTGTACTGCGCGCACTCTGCACAGGTATCCGCATGTCCGGATTCGTTACCGAGTTCCGGATCTGTCGTCAGTGCCTGTTTGTAGTCCTCGCAGTTCATCATTTCCGTCGCCTGGCTCATGAGCTCACCTCATTCGCCGTTATATCCTTGAGCTTCAACCGAGCCCGGTGTAGTCGTGTCAACACGGCACCCTGATTCAAGCCCATATGCTCCGCGATCTCGTTCGTGCTGTAGCCCATCAGGACCTGCAGCACCAGCGGCTCGCGATAATCATCCTCCAGCTCAAAAATCGCCTCTCTGAGGTCGTCGAGCTCTTCGTTCGGCGCCTCAGCCAGCAACGCGGACTGAGACGGTGTTAAATTATCGATGTCGACTGTTTCCAGTCGGCGCCGCTCGAAGTAACGAGCGTTTTCACGGCGAACTATCGTCAGTAGCCAGTGTTTGGCGGCCGAGTCCTCGCGCAGGGCATCCAGAGATTTCCAGGCGCGCAACATGGCCTCCTGAACAACGTCCTCTGCGATTGACTTGTCCCTGCAAAGCCATGCGGCATAGCGGAACATGTCCCCGTGAAATACTGCCACCAAACGATCGAACCGCTTACGTCTGTTGCCCGTGGCTCCGTTACTGTTCATACGAGATGACCTGCCCCTGATGGATTTTATTACTGTGGATTTCGAAAACCGTGATTAAGACGTGGAAACCGCTGCTAAATATAGGGAAAATAAGAAATTACCGGTATTATCCGCCATTGCCTTATTCTGATTAGCTATGAGTCACTCGATCCTCGGACAGTTCCCATTGATTCGCCTTCGTCGCGCCCGACGCACGAATGCGCTCAGGCGGCTTGTCTCCGAAACCCGGCTTTCCCCCGATGACCTTATATACCCGGTTTTTGTCCTCGAAGGCAAAGACAGAGTCGAGGCGGTTCCGTCCATGCCGGGCGTCAGCCGCAAGAGCGTCGACAAGCTGCTCGTGGAAATCACGAAGGCCCGCGATCTCGGAATCCCGGCCATCGCTCTGTTTCCGGTCATCGATGCTGCCGGGAAGTCTCTGGACGGCGCCGAGTGTGCCAATCCGAATGGCCTCGTGCAGAACACCGTGCGTGCCATCAAGGACAAACTGCCAGAGCTCGCCGTTATCACTGATGTCGCGCTCGACCCCTACACCACACACGGCCAGGACGGCATCATCGACGACAGCGGCTACGTCCTGAATGACGTGACTGTCGAGATGCTGGTCAGGCAGGCCCTGTCTCATGCGGCGGCCGGCGTCGACATCGTGGCTCCGTCCGACATGATGGACGGCCGCATAGGCGCCATTCGGGCTGCGTTCGAGCAACAGGGACACGGCAATACGCTGATCATGGCGTATGCCGCGAAATTTGCATCTGCCTTTTACGGCCCGTTCCGCGATGCGGTTGGCTCTACGGCGAATCTCGCAGGCGCCGACAAGTCGACCTATCAGGTCGCGCCATCGAACAGCGATGAAGCCGTTCGGGAAGTGGGTCTCGACATTAACGAGGGCGCCGACTTCGTCATGGTAAAGCCCGCGATGCCCTATCTGGATATCGTGCGACGCGTGAAGGACACTTATCAGGTTCCGACCTTTGCCTATCAGGTCAGCGGTGAGTATGCGATGCTCAAGGCCGCCGCGGAAAAAGGCTGGTTCAATGAACGAGACACCGTGCTTGAGTCATTACTCGGTATCAAGCGCGCAGGTGCCAACGGCATATTGACTTATTTTGCGATGGACGCTGCACGCTGGCTTTCGGAGTAGAGATTTGACCGACGAATCCAGATCGGAAACCACGACGATCGATCGCTACGGTGTGATGGGCTATCCGGTCTCTCACAGTCGCTCGCCGGTCATACACCGACTATTCGCCTTGCAAACCGGACAAAATATTCAATACGAACTTCTGCAGGTTTCGCCAGAGAAGCTCGAAACCGCGATACGCCAGTTTCAGCGTACGGGCGGCAAGGGCCTCAATATTACGGTTCCTCACAAATCCGAAGTAACCAAGCTCGTTGATCAAACGAGCGAACGTGCGTCCACGGCCGGCGCGGTTAATACCTTGTCCTTCAAAGGTGGCGAGATCTATGGCGACAATACCGACGGTATCGGCTTGTTGCGTGACCTCGCTGTGAATCTCGGCGTTGCTATTGAGGATGCGAACATTCTGATCCTCGGTGCTGGCGGCGCAACACGCGGCATCGTCGGTCCTCTACTGGAAATGCAACCCGCCTCTATCCAGATAGCCAACCGAAGTTTGGGCAAAGCCGCAGCGCTTGCGGATCACTTTGCTCACTCAGGCCCGGTGTCGGCGTGCCGGTTTAATGCGGTCCCGGTGTCCAGGCCCTACGATCTGATCATCAATGCCACATCGGCAGGGGTCAAAGGTGAGGCGCCTCCCTACCCGGCAGCCGCGATTTCGGAAATAAGCTTTTGCTACGACCTGTCCTATGGCCTGCAACCGACCCCGTTCAGCGTTTGGGCCCGCCAGGTTGGCGCGGCGCAATCTGTTATGGGCTGGGGCATGCTGGTTGAACAGGCCGCCGAGTCTTTCAATTTGTGGAGAGGCGTGCGCCCGGAAACAGCACCCGTCCTCAAACAGATGAAAATTACCGCCTGAGGCCTGGCATCACCGCATCGTGACTACTTCTTCGGCACTCGTCGGATGAATCGCAACCGTATCGTCGAAGTCCTTTTTCGTCGCGCCCATGCGCATCGCAACGGCAAATCCCTGCAGCATTTCGTCGGCACCGTCACCGAACAAATGGATACCCACGACTCGCTCGTGCGGGCCTGCTGTTATTAATTTCATGGCCGAGCGCTTCTTGTCCACGCCGAGCGCATAAAACATCGGCGTAAAGCTTGACGTATAAATCCTGATGTCGTCTCCGTATTCGCTGCGCGCTTCTGCTTCGGTCATCCCGACGGTGCCGATGGTCGGATGACTAAAGACCACGGTTGGAATGAGTTGGTAATCGAGATGGCGGCCATCCATACCGCCGTACAGGCGATCGGCGAGCCGCCTGCCAGCCGCAATAGCAACGGGCGTCAAGGCTGCACGACCGGTGACATCGCCCAACGCCTGGATGTTGTCAACGCTGGTCTGTTGCAGATCATCGGTAATAACAAATCCCCGCTCATCTGTGTTGACGCCCGCCTTGCCCAGATCCAGCGTTGCGGTGTTCGGCGCACGCCCGATCGCCCAGACCAGTGCGTCGACGGGTCCAAATTCCCGACCGTCCGCGGCGGTCAGCACCAGACCGCCAACTTCTTTTCGGACTGCCGCTGGAATAACCCCGGTGGCGAGCGTGATACCGCTTTCCTGAATCTCACGATTGAGCTCGCGGCCCAGCATCTCGTCAAATCCGCGCAGTACGCCGTCCCTGCGTACAACCATGTGCGTTTCACTGCCCAGACCATGGAAGATGCCAGCAAGCTCAACGGCAATGTAGCCGCTGCCGGCGATAATAACTCTCTTCGGCAGCTCATTGAGTTCGAAGAATCCATCGGACGTGATGCCAAGCTCAGCGCCCTCAATATTGGGCACGATCGGATGACCGCCAGTGGCGATGACAATGCGATCTGCCCGGTATTGCCTGCCGTCGACATCGACCGTGTGGGCATCAAGGAATCGTGCATTACCCGCGACGTAGGTGACGCCGCGTTTGTCCAGATTGCCGGCATAAATATCGTTGAGCCGTTTGACATAGGCGTCGCGCCGCACTTTCAGTGCGGCCCAGTCATGACCACCCCGGGCGGCAACGTCATAACCATAATCTGTCGCATGGTGCAGCTGGTGCGCATAGTGCGCGGCGTACCACATGATTTTCTTCGGCACGCACCCTACGTTGACGCAGGTCCCACCGAGAGGCCCGTGCTCGACGACCGCCGCATTGGCGCCATATTCCGCCGCACGCTGTGCGTGAGCAAGTCCACCGCTACCGCCTCCAATGACCAGCAGATCAAACCTTTCTGACACGACTTTCTCCTGTAATGCGGTGGTTTACGACAATCCGCGCCAGCGGCGCTGTGCTAATATGCGGCGCTTGAGAAGCATATCAAGTCGCTCTATGACCAACCCCTTGCTCGACACCTCATCCCTGCCTCGCTTCGGCGAAATCGGTCCGCACCATGTGTTGCCCGCAATCGAACAACTGATATCCAAACATCGCCAACAGCTCGATGCCTTGCTGGACGAACAGCTCGATCCCGATTTCGAATCCCTGGTCGTGCCGCTGGAGTTGATGGAACACCAACTCAGCCGCGTCTGGTCACCTGTGATTCACCTGCAAAGTGTACTCGGATCGCGAGACTGGCGTGACGCGTACAACCAGGCGCTACCCTTACTGACCGAACATGGCACCGAAATATCACAGAACGCGCGACTGCAACGTGCCTACGCAGATGTCGGCGCTACACTCACGACCGATGCAAGTGAGTCTCATCGCAGTGCCGTCGATCACGCCTTGCTCGACTTCCATCTGGCGGGCGTGGATTTGCCGGACGCTGACAAAAATCGTTTTAAGGAGATCATGCAGGAACTTGCTGCCGCGCAAGCCAGCTTTGAGCACAAAGTGCAGGATGCGTCCGATGCCTGGTCGCTGCACATAGTCAACGCCGATGAACTCGCCGGTGTTCCGAAGCAGGCGATGGATCGCGCCGCGGACCATGCCGCTGAGAAACAACTCGATGGCTGGCTACTGCTACTTAATTACCCGACGTACGACGCGATCATGACACACGCGCACGATCGCAAGTTACGAGAAAAGTTGTATCGTGCCTGGGCCACGCGGGGATCCGATCAGGGCGATAATCCCGAGTGGGACAATAGTGGCAACATCGACAGCATTTTGTCGCTACGCCATGAAGCCGCGAGGCTCGTCGGTTTTGGGAACTATGCCGACTATTCCCTCGCGACCAAAATGGCTGACTCGACCGATCAGGTTCTGACCTTTCTGCGTGAACTCGCTGCACGATCACGAGGCGCTGCGGAAAAGGAGTTGTCTGATCTACAGGAGTTTGCGGGCATGTCGCTCGAGCCCTGGGACCTGACTTTCTGGCTGGAAAAGTTCAAGCAAGCCAAGTTTTCTGTTTCGAACGAAGAACTGCGCCAGTACTTTCCGGCTGGCACCGTCATCAGCGGTCTGTTCGCGCTTGCCGCAAAACTCTACGGCGTCAGGTTGCGTGAACAAACCAGCGTCGCCGTCTGGCACGAAGAGGCCCGCTATTTCTCTATCGAGGACGCGGACGGCCAGACCATCGGCGGCTTTTATACGGACATCTATGCACGCAGCGGCAAACGCAACGGCGCGTGGATTGATGAATGCATTAGCCGACAACAACTGAACGGTAAGTCAGCATTACCGGTGGGTTATCTCGTTTGTAATTTTCCACCGCGCGACGATGCCGGATTGTCCCTGCTCGCGCACGATGACGTGGTTACCTTGTTCCACGAGTTTGGACACATGTTGCATCACCTGTTGACGCGCATCGATATACCCAGCATCGCCGGCATTAACGGAGTGCCCTGGGATGCGGTCGAACTTCCCAGCCAGTTCATGGAGAATTTCGCCTGGAGCTACGAGGTGTTGAGTCGATGTTCGGCGCACGCCGAAACCGGCGAACCGCTGCCCCTCGAGTTGTTCGAAAAGCTTGAGCAGAGCCGAAACGCCGGGGCGGGACTCGCGATGCTGCGTCAGCTTGAATTGGGGCTATTTGATTTTCTCTTACACGCCGAATACGACCCGGCAAACGCCGTACCGCCACTTGAAGTACTTGAAGAGGTCAGAAACGAAGTCTCGTTGCTCAAGCATCCCGATTACAACCGCCTGCCGCATGCGTTCTCGCACATATTTGCCGGCGGTTATGCTGCCGGCTACTACAGCTACAAGTGGGCGGAAGTACTTGCCGCCGACGCATTTTCCGCATTCGAGGAAGCGGGGATATTTGACCCGGGCACAGCGCAACGATTCCGCAGCGAAATTCTCGAAATCGGTGGTAGCCGCGACATCATGGATGCCTACATTGCCTTTCGCGGACGCAAGCCGACTATCGATGCACTGTTACGCCAGAACGGCATTCAGCCTGCGTGAAAATCGCCACCTGGAATGTCAATTCTCTGAACGTGCGACTGCCGCATGTGCTCGAATGGCTACAGACGAACGAACCTGATGTACTCGTGCTGCAGGAGATAAAGCAGGTCGCCGAGAAGTTTCCTGGCGATGATTTCAAGGCCCTGGGCTATCACTCAATAGCCAGTGGCCAAAAGACCTATAACGGCGTCGCGGTACTCAGCAAAACTCCCGCGACCGACCCCGTGACTGATTTTCCGGACCTCGACGATCCGCAGCGCAGAATTTTGGCCAGTACGGTCAATAATGTACGCATCATCGACCTCTACATCCCGAACGGTTCGGAAGTCGGTTCTGAGAAATATGCCTACAAGCTCGGCTGGCTGGCCTCACTGCGTCGCTTCCTTGCGTCCGAAATGCAGCGCCACGAAAACGTGGTCGTGCTGGGTGATTTCAACATCGCGCCAGCCGATGAGGACGTGCACGATCCGGCGGGCTGGGGCGAAGCCATACTCTGCAGTCCGGCCGAAAGAAGTGCGCTGCGCAATTTGCTCGATCTCGGGCTTACCGACGTATTTCGCAAATTTGACCACGCCGAGAAATCATTTAGCTGGTGGGATTACCGTGCAGCGGGTTTTCGCCGCAACGCGGGCCTCCGCATCGACCTGATTTTGACCAGCGCCACGATGACCGAGAGCTGCACGGCAAGCTATATTGATAAAGAACCGCGGGCCTGGGAGCGACCATCGGATCATGCGCCCGTCGTCGCTGAGTTTGACGTTTAGAAATCGCAGATGCACAAAGTCGGTATATGACATAATTCCCAAGAATCGATCTGTGCGGGTTATGTTCGCCGTGTATGATGAAAAGAAAAAAATGCGGGGAGCTATGTCTCAGGATCGACGTAACGATTTCGACGTTACCAATACCGTTCAGGTAAGCAGCCCTGCTTCGGTACGCAACGCCGTGCACGAACTGTTTGCCGAAACTTTTCCGGGCATGTCTTACGACAAGCTGTGGCTTGCCTTTTACGACTTCGAGCGTTTGTTCACCGGCCGCTATCCTGGTTACAAAGGCTGTGACACGACCTATCACGACATGCAGCACACGCTGGATATGACGCTGGCTGTGGCGCGACTGATCGCCGGCTACGAGCGCAGCGTAGAGTCGTCGGACCGTCTTGGCGGCAGCCGTGCGCAGATGGCTGTAATCACCGCCCTGTTTCATGACTCCGGCTATATTCGTCACGAAATACGTGACAAGGATTTCGCCAACGGCGCCGAGTTCACGCTGTATCACGTATCACGCAGTGCCGACTTCCTGCGGCGCTACCTTCCCGAGCTCGGCATGGCGAAAGATGTTGGCATCAGTAGCATGATCGTACATTTCACGGGCTACGAACTGGATCTCGACAAAATCGAACTCGACGATCCGCGCGACACTATTTGCGGACATTTGATTGGCACCGCCGACCTGATCGCGCAAATGGCCGATCGCTGTTATCTGGAGAAATGCCGCGACCGCCTCTACAACGAGTTCGTGGTTGGCGGCATCGCGGTTGAAAATGCGCGACCCGGCGAATACATGGTTCGCTACAAGTCCGGCGAGGATCTTCTGAAAAAGACGCCAGCGTTTTACCAGCAGGTCACGCGCGATCGCCTGAACTCCAAGTTCAACCGCGCCTATCGCTATGCGGAAGTCTTGTATGGCGGGAAAAATCCCTACATCGAAGCGATCCGCTCCAACATTACGCATCTCGTCAGAATTCTGGAAACCGATGACTGGTCACTATTGCGCCGCGAACCGCAGTTCTTCCTCGGCATTGCCAACGCCGTTCAGGACATCGAACGACTGGTTGCCTCGCAGCTTGCCTCGCTGGCTGGCATCAGCCTCAAAAGTGACGGGCGCTTACTGATGCCGGTCTGACGACGCCCTCATCGGAAAATTGAACCGGCTCAGTCACGCCGCTGCTCCTCATTCCAAAGTCGTACGGCATGGTATTGCGATCTTGTCAGTCGCCGATTGGCATAAAAAGCCGCCAACCCTGCAGCAACGACTGCGAAGAAGACATCCGCAATCGTCAGTACTTCGTCGAAGAAGACCGGCCATGTCATGCTGGTCACGGCTCGTAATATCTGCAGAGTGCCGGTGTCAAACCCCTCCGCCGTCACTGACGCCGCCACCAGAACATTGGCGAACAACGCGCCGGCGATCGTGATCACCGCCGCGATTAGTGGAAAGCGCCAGTCGGTGCCCCGACCAGCCAGCCGGACGCTGTACCCAACCAGAAAGCCGAGCGCCACCGTGAACCACGGGAACACCCGGTTGGTCAGATCGCTGAGCAAAATCCAGAAGAGGCTGAAGATGATCACAGTAACGAGTCCCGCGAGAATCGCGTTTCGCACCGATTGCACATCGACCAAACGCTTGCCGTCAGCAGCTGTCGCATCGCGCAGCGCACCGCTGCCGTGTTTCTTGCGCAGTCGAAGTGGACTTTGTGTGTCGCTCATATCGGAATAATATCGTGAAGTCGCACTGCCGTCTGCGATGATGAGGATATTGGACGAGACGTTTGTCAGCCCGGAGTAACTGATGCCAGAGAACAGAGTAGTACTCATTTCCGGAGCCGCCTCCGGCATCGGCCGCCGAATGGCGGAACGTCTGCTCGCCGAAGGCTACAGCGTCCACATTTGCGACGTGTCGAAGGAAAACGTCGACGAGTTTGTTGCCGCAAATTCAAGAGCAACAGCGACTGTTGCCGACATTGGTGACCGCGCAGATGCTGACAGAATATTCAGTGATCTGCTCGAGCACCACGGCCACCTGGATATTTTGATCAACAACGCCGGCATCGCGGGACCCGCCGTGCCGGTTGAGGACTGTGATGAGGATGGCTGGAACGAGTGCATACAGGTCAACCTGACTGGTACCTTTTACATGACCAAACGCGCGATTCCATTGCTGCGAAAATCGAAAAGTGCATCGATTATCAATATTGCGTCGACAGCCGCGCTAATGGGCTGCCCGTTTCGGTCGCCTTACGTTGCCAGCAAGTGGGCACAGATCGGATTGACTAAAACCTGGGCGATGGAACTCGGACCCGACGGCATCCGCGTCAATGCCGTTTGCCCGACAAGTGTCGAAGGCCCGCGCATTGAGCGTGTTATCGAACTCGAGGCCAAGCAACGTGGACGGACGACGGACGAAATTCGCGACGTGTATCTGCGGCAGACGTCGATGCGTTCGTTCGCCACTGCCGACGAAGTTGCTGATACAGTCTTGTTTCTCGCGTCCGATAAAGCATCGAGAATTTCCGGACACGCACTGGCGGTTGATGGCCATACCGAAGGTTTCCTGAACTGGCTCGACTAGCGGGTCCGCTACGAGGAGTAACAAGTAATGCAAGCCGCGTGGTTTGAATCCTTTGGTCCGGCCAAAGACGTATTGCAAGTCGGTGAACTTCAAGCGCCGTCGCCCGGTCCGGGCGAAGTTCTCGTTCGCGTGCGGACGAGTGGCGTCAATCCATCCGACGTAAAAAAGCGCGCCGGTTCGTTTCCGAACCTTCTTGACGATGGACTTGTCATTCCGAACAGCGACGGCGCAGGCGTCATCGAGTCCGTTGGCGAGGGTGTCGACGCAAACAGACTTGGCGAACGCGTGTGGTTATACCAGGCACAATTCGCGCGGCGCTTCGGAACTGCCGCGGAGTACGTATCGATAGACAGTCATCGCGCGCCCAATTTGCCGGGCAACGTGAGCTTTGAGGTAGGTGCCTGCCTTGGCATTCCCGTTATGACGGCGCACCGCGCCGTGTTCGCAGATGGCGATGTTGCCGGCAAGACGATTTTGATCACCGGCGGAGCAGGACGCGTTGGTTACTACGCAATTCAGTGGGCAAGTCAGGCGGGTGCGAACGTAATCGCAACGGCCAGTAACGAGGCCGACAAAAATGCGTGCGTCGCCGCCGGCGCACAAGGTGTCGTCAACCACCGAGGCGATGCTGTCGTCGGGCAGATAATGGCAGCATCGGACGGCAAGCTTGTCGATCGCATTGTCGATGTCGAGTTTGGCGCCAACCTGCCAACCTCAATTGAAGTGCTGAAGGTCGGCGGGGTCATAGCGACCTACTCTTCATCGCAGATGCCGGAACCCAAACTGCCGTTCTACACGATGATGTACAAAGACCTTACCCTGCGCATCATCATAGTTTACGCGATGCCGGAGTCGGCAAAGCAGCACGCTATTGACGACATCAACAAAGCGCTGACCCGAGGGGCGCTGCATCACCGCATTGCCGAGACGATGCCGCTGGCCGAAATCGCGAAAGGCAATGAGGTCGTCGAACAGGGTAGAATTCGGGGTGCGGTTGTTCTAACCATAGAATAAACATAATAATAACAGGGGGTTGCATGGAGCAGAGCCGACTAGACTGGCCCAGTTTTGGGCTATGCGCTGCGATAATTCTCTTCACAGCCATTCCCCTGATCGCCTTTCCAGTCGAATCCAGTGCTTTTCTCGAGGCCCTGTACGCTTACATCGCGAACGAATTCGGCGTTCTTTACTTGCTGGCGAGTGTCGCTGCCATCGGTTTTCTCGCCTGGCTGGCTTTCGGCCCTTACGGCAAGGTGCGTCTTGGCGACGACGATGGCGAACCCGAATTCAGCGAGCTCAGTTGGGTGGGTATGTTGTTCTGCGCCGGCGTGGGTGCCGGACTGTTGTACTGGTGCGGCGTTGAATGGGCCTTTTACTACGACGCGCCACCCTTTGCTGCGGCACCCCGCAGCGCCGAGGCCGCGGAGTGGGCGTCCACTTACGGGCTGTTTCACTGGGGCTTCACCGCATGGGCGTTCTACTGTTTGCCAGCCGTTGCTATCGCCTACCCCTATTACTCGAAGAAGCTCGACGTCCTGCGTTTCAGCGTTAGCTGCCACTGGTTTTTGCGAGGCAAGGAACATGGCCCGATGGCGCGATCGATCGATTTCCTGTTTATGATCGCGTTGCTTGGCGGCGCTGCGTCCAGTCTCGGTTTCTCAACGCCGATGATCGCCGCAACTATCGGCTGGCTATTCGACATCGAGCCGAACAATACCCTGGAAATTGCCGTCGTTGGTTTGTGCATACTCCTGTTCGCCGGCAGCGTCTGGCTTGGCCTCAATAAAGGCATCAAGCGCCTGAGTGACATCAACGTTGTGCTCGCATTCGGATTGCTGGCCTTCATATTATTTGCGGGACCGACCGTCTTCCTGTTGAAGACCAGCCTCAACAGCCTCGGGGTCATGGCAGATAATTTCCTGCGCATGAATTTCTGGACAGATCCGTTTACCGATTCAGGGTTCGTCGAGAACTGGACCATATTCTATTGGGCCTGGTGGATCGCATTCGCGCCCTATGTCGGCCTGTTCGTGACCCGGATATCCCGGGGCCGAACTCTCCGGCAGATGATTACCGGTATGCTCGTCTGGGGCTCCATCGGCGGCTGGCTGTTTTACATGATCATGGGCAACTACGGCCTGTTTCTCGAGCTCAGCGGCACGCTCGATTTCACAGGTATCATGAAAGCGCAAAGCGGCAATGCTGCGATCGTAGCGATGTTGGAAACGCTGCCGATGGCGGCCGTCGTGATCGGCCTGTTTTCGGTTATTGCCATCATCTTCGCCGCGACGACCTACGACTCGGCTTCTTACACGCTGGCCTCAAGCGCGACGCTGCATTTGAAGGCCGGCGATGACCCCGCTCGCTGGCATCGCGTTTTCTGGGCTTTCGCACTCGGCGTGATGCCGGTCGCGTTAATGTTGCTTGATGGTAACTTGCGCCCCATTCAGGTCATCTTGCTCGTCGTTTCACTGCCTATCCTGCTGGTCGGAGTCGTGATGTCGGTTGCACTCGTCAAGACCTTGAGGGCTGATCATGTCGTTTCTTGACGAACTTAAGCGCCGCAATGTTTTTCGCGTAGGAATCGCCTATGCGTTTGCGTCCTGGCTGTTGTTACAAATCATCGATGTTGTCGTTCCGATCATCGAAGCACCCGAGTGGGTTTCAAAGGCCATCCTGTTACTGATTGCCGTCGGCTTTCCGCTGGCCTTGCTGTTCGCGTGGGCGTTTGAGCTGACTGCAGAAGGACTCAAGTTCGAGCGCGACGTCGATCGCTCCCAGTCCATTGCGCCGAAGACCGGGCGCAATCTCGATCGGGCGATCATCGGTATTCTGGTCATTGCTGTTACGCTCTTCGCACTCGACAAATTCATCTGGTCGGTCGCTCCCAGCGACGACGAAGTAACATCAAAACGATCAATAGCGGTGTTGCCCTTCGTGAATATGTCCGGAGATCCGGAGCAATCGTTCTTCTCCGACGGCATCTCCGAGGAAATTCTCAACACGCTCGTTCGCGCAGAGGGCATCAGTGTTGCGTCACGAACTTCCTCGTTCAACTACAAGAATCACGAGCAGAGCATTCCCGTAATCGCCGAAGAGTTGGGCGTACTCTTCGTTCTCGAAGGCAGCGTACGAAAGTCGGGTGATCAATTACGAATCACGGCGCAATTGATCGATGCCGAAAACGACCGGCACCTGTGGTCCGAGACTTATGACCGGGGCATCGCGGATATTTTTGCGGTGCAGAGCGATATTGCCAATTCCATCACAGCCGCAATTTATGACGAGCTGGGTATCGCCCGCAAGACAGAGATATTCGTCAAGACGCTGACTGAGAATATGACGGCCTACGATTTGTACCTGAAGGGCTCACAAGCGTTCTTGCACCGCTTAACCCTTCGGGACATTCAGAATGGCAAGGTGTGGCTGGAACAGGCTGTCGCCACGGACCCCGGCTTTGCTGCCGCCTGGGAAGCGCTGGCAGCGGTCTATTCCGTAATGCCTTTCTGGGGAGACCACGAAAAGTCTCTGGAAGAATATGTTCGACTATCGAACGAGGCGGCCGATCGCGCTCTGCTGCTCGACCCGGATCTCGCCTTAGCGTTGGGAATCAAGGCCTCAAATACTACGTCCTTGCCGCCTTATGATTTTTCGTTGGCGATGGATCTTTATGACGCCGCCCTGGCCAAAGACCCGTTGAGCACCACCCTGCTTCATTGGCGGGCCAGCTTGCAATTGCTGGCGGGATTCATTGACGACGGCCTGGCCGGTCAAAAGCGTTGCCTGGAAATCGACCCCGCCTACCTGAATTGTGTTCTCTACGCCGAGCAAGCGTTGTACGTATTGGGCAAAAATCGGGACGCGGCGGCTCTTGGCGAGCAATCCTTCGAGAAGACGACCTGGTCACACGTCAACACTGTGCGCGTGCCAGAATACCTGCTCGCAGGAAATCGACTGGCCGCATTGATCATCGCCAGCCGCATTAACGGACTGGAAGGAGCTCCGAACTACGAATTTGTATTTGCGCTGGAAAACCCCCGCGAAGATCACAGTGAGGGACTTCGCAAGTACGACGCCTGGGCAGAGGAAAACAATGTGGATCTAGCGCCCTACCCGGAGATTATGGCCGCTTTCGGTGCTTATGATCGGGTTGACAACCAATTTGACTCCGAGTTGTGGTATTGGCTGCCGATGTACAGCGACTTCCGGCAATCGCATCAGTTCAAAGACATGTTGCGCAAGATGGGCGTCTATGATTATTGGCTGGCTCGAGGCTTTCCGCCGCAGTGCCGGCCTGTCGGCAATGACGATTTTGAATGTGACTAGCGGCTGCCAGCATCACCGCCCATCGATTCAGAAATCTGTGACGTGTCAGTAGCTTCATACTGCTGATACAGGGATAATTCGGCATGCCGAAAAGACCGGATCACGTCGAGCAGTTGGGTTGCCAGTGTGTCGCTCTCTTCCCAGAGTGCCGGGTGTTTGTATGAAATTCCACTCGACGGATATTGAAGGCGCCTACCTTATTGAGTGGGCGCCCTTGACAGATCAACGTGGCTATTTCGCAGAAATCCGTTCCGATGAA
>JALHUQ010000329.1 GCA_022866645.1 Woeseiaceae bacterium
AACGATCTCGCGGACTTTTCCAATGAAGAGATACGGGCACTCATAACTCTGGCCGGCCGCCTGGACTCCCATCCCGAGCCCGACGCCCTGAAAGGAAAAGTCCTTTCATTGTTGTTTCTGAGTCCATCATTAAGAACCCTGGCTTCGTTTCAGGCGGCGATGATTCGGCTCGGCGGCGGTTCGTTCGTCATCTCGCCGGACATGTCCATACACGGCCTGGAAACCCGGCCCGGCATCGTCATGGACGGCCGCGCAGCTGAGCACATCCGGGAAGCGGTTCCGGTTATCGCGTCCTACGGCGATGCTATCGGTATCCGCGCTTTCGCAGAGCGCAGGAATATTGAATACGACATGGCGGAATGCGAATTCAACGCTTTGACGGACCTTATCGATACGCCGTACATCAACATGGAATCGGCCATGAGTCATCCCTGCCAAAGCCTGGCCGACTGGAAGACCATGGATGACATGGGCGTCCCGGCAAATGGCGGAAAATTCGTCCTGAGCTGGGCCTATCACCCCATGGCGTTGCCGTTGGCTGTGCCGGTATCGACGCTGCACATGGCGGCCAAGCGTGGCATGGACGTGACTGTTTTGCGGCCGGAAGGATTTGAATTGCCCGCCGTCCTGATGGAAAAAGCAGCCGCCGCCGCAGCAGCGTCAGGCGGCTCGTTGACGGAAACCGACCAACGCAGCGAAGCTATGGAAGGCGCGCATATCATTTACGCGAAGTCCTGGTCTTCGACTCGCCACTACGGTGACAAACTCGCGGATCAGAAATTGCGTGAACAATACTTGAGCTGGTGCGTTGACGAGCCTTGGTTTGCAAACGCAAAAGAAGACTGCCGTTTCATGCACTGCCTGCCGGTACGCCGAGGCGTGGTCGTTGCCGACAGAATTCTCGACGGCCCGCGAAGCATAGTGATTCCGGAAGCGCGAAATCGCATGCTGGCGCAAATGGCTGTGCTGCATCAAATGCTCGGAGGCCGGTCATGAGCAGTAATCATGATCGCGCGATTGTCGTTTCGGCACTTAAGCACGCGGCGCCTTACATACGCCTGTTCAAAGGCAAGACCTTCGTCATAAAAGCGGGCGGCGAAATCTTCGCCGACATTCAGAAAACCCATGCCTTCATGGAGCAGGTTGGCATCCTGCAACAGGTTGGCATTCGTGTCGTCCTCATTCACGGTGGCGGGCCGCAGTCCACGGAACTCGCAACCGCCCTCGGGCTCCGCACGACGTTTATTGACGGTCGCCGAGTCACAGATGGCGATTCAATGAACGTGGCAACGATGGTATTGAGCGGTCAAATCAACACACGCATCCTGGCGATTTGCCGCGACCTGCAAATTCCGGCAGTCGGAATCAGCGGTGTCGATGCGGGCCTGATTCGTGCTCATAAGCGACCACCAGTAAAACGCAAGGGTGCTGCACCCATCGACTACGGCTTCGTCGGCGATATCGACTCGGTTGATGCAGACATCCTGAGGAAGCAACTCGACAACAACCTGATGCCCGTCATCAGCCCGATATCCTGCGACGAACAAGGCACTATCCTGAACATCAATGCGGATACGGTTGCGGCAGCTATTGCAGCCGAGCTCAAGGCAGAAAAACTGATACTGGCCACCGGCGCCGCCGGAATTCTCGAGGACCTCGATGACCCGAGCTCGCTGATCAGCTATATCGACAGGTCGGCTCTGCATAAACTCAAGAAAGCGGGAAAGCTTGCTGACGGCATGCTACCTAAAGCAGCCGCCATCGACGACGCCATCTCTCACGGTGTACAACGCGTGCACGTAATCTCGTACAGGTTACCCGACAGCCTTCTTCTCGAGGTATTCACGAATGAAGGAACCGGAACGCTGGTGGTTGATGACATCGGCAAGCTTACTCCTGCTGAACAAAGCCCGGCCTCATGAGCAGGCTGTGGGAAAAGGGCCTGCCTCTCGACGAGCGAGTGTTGCGTTACACCGCCGGCGAAGATCATCTGCTGGATACCCGTCTCGTCCCCTACGACGTGCGTGGCTCGATCGCGCACGCCGAAATGCTCGCCGACCAAAATTTGATCAGTACAGAGGATTGCGCGGCGATTCGTGATGGCCTCAATGCACTTAACGACAGTTTCGCTGCAGGTGACTGGCACATCAGCCTCGACGATGAAGATGCGCACTCAGCGCTTGAAACTCGATTGACGGCGGCTATCGGGCCGGCCGGTGGGCGATTGCATCTTGGCCGTTCCAGAAACGATCAGGTGCTGACCGCGTTGCGCCTGTATCTTCGCGATGCGGCCAGCGACCTTGCCGAAAGGGTCACCAGACTGCGCGACTCGCTCAGCGAACTTCGCGAGCGTCAGGGTGACCTGGAGCTGCCCGGTTACACGCACATGCAACACGCGATGCCATCGTCAGTAGCCTTGTGGTGCGGCGGATTCGACGAGGGCCTCACAGATGCCTGTGACGGCCTTTATGCCGTGCGCAGACGCATTAACAAGAACCCGCTCGGCAGCGCCGCCGGCTACGGCACGCCCGGACTGCCTCTGGATCGTGAAGCAACGACGACGAAGCTTGATTTCGATACGACGCAGAGCCCGGTAACTGCGGTGCAGCTTTCGCGCGGCAAGGCGGAAAGCGCCCTGTTGTTCGAAATTACGCTTTTGTTGCAGGACCTCGGCCGCATGGCAAGCGACCTGCTGATGTTTTACACGCAAGAGTTTGCCTACATTTCGCTCGCGCCTGAGATCACAACAGGCTCCTCGATCATGCCGCAAAAGCGAAATCCGGACGTGCTTGAGTTGCTGCGCGCCTCCTCCGCTACCGCGCAGGCGTGCCTCGCCGAGTCGTTGATGATCACGGCCAAATTGCCATCCGGTTATCAGCGCGATTTGCAGCGCCTGAAGTCGCCGCTGTTCCGTGCGATCGATCTCGCGATCGAGAGCGTGGATATCATGGCCTATGTGCTCCAGGGTGTGAACTTCCGGCCGGATAACATCAAGCTGGACGACGGCATATTCGCAACTGCGGAAGCCTATCGACTGGTTCAGGAGAAAGGCATTCCGTTCCGCGAGGCGTATCGGCAGGTCGCGAAACGATACCTAAAATGATGCCCCTTTCGATGCGCGTGCCTCTATAATCAAACGCTCGCGAACTCACGCTGCCTAAAAGGTCGATGATATGAAACGCCTGACGTTCTTACTTGCCGGACTTGCCTGTCTGTTTGTTTTTTCAGGCTGCGGACAAAGCGGTCCGTTGTACGTACCTGGCAACCCAAGCCAGATGGCCGTTCCGCCAGCCAAAGACACCGCTAACAAAGAAGAGCAAGACGACGACGAAAAAGAAGACGCTGGCGAGTCGCCTGAGACCGATTAGTGTAAGCAGCGAACTACGGGAAACCTGATGACAGACCTCGTCCTTATCGACGGGTCATCGTACTTATACCGCGCTTTTCATGCTCTGCCGCCTCTCACCAATTCCGACGGTGAGCCGACAGGCGCTTTGCACGGCGTTCTGACGATGATCCAGAAACTCCTGCGTGAAGAGCGGCCGACGCACGTCGCGGTCGTGTTCGATGCGCCGGGAAAAACTTTTCGTGACGAGCTTTTTGCAGCGTACAAGGCCACCCGCCCACCGATGCCGGATGAACTGCGTTCCCAGGTACAGCCGATACTCGATGCCGTGGAGGCGATGGGCTTGCCGCTCCTGCGTGTTGCCGGTGTGGAGGCTGACGACGTTATCGGCACATTGTGTAAACAGGCAACGGAGCGAGGGCTCCGGGTTCTCGTTTCGACAGGCGACAAGGACCTTGCACAACTCGTCAACGACAAAGTCACGTTGATCAACACGATGAGTGATTCGCGCATGGACCGCGACGGCGTCAAGGCGAAGTTCGACGTATACCCGGAACAAATTGTCGATTTTCTGGCTCTCGTCGGCGACACCTCGGACAACATTCCGGGTGTACCAAAAGTCGGCGCCAAGACGGCGGCAAAGTGGCTGAATCTGTACGACAGTGCCGACGGAATTGTAAAGAATGCAGACGATATCAAAGGCAAAGTCGGTGACAGCCTGCGTGACAACATCGAGCAACTACGACTCTCGCAACAATTGGCCACCATTCGTCAGGACCTCGATCTCGATATCAACATCGACCGTTTGTCGCCGGCGGCTGCGGATACCGCCCGCTTGCGAGAGCTCTACAGCCATTTTGAATTGCGCTCCCTGCTCGGCCAGCTGGATGACGTCATTGAGGAGCCCGTTGCACCGCTCGACGATACCTCTGACGCACAGTACGAGACCGTCCTCAGCTGGGACGCATTCGAACGCTGGTTTGCGAAAATCAATGCGGCTGAACTCACGGCGTTCGATACCGAGACAACCAGCCTTAACTACATGGAAGCGGAGATCGTCGGCTTTTCATTGTCGGTAAAAGCGAACGAGGCCGCGTACATTCCTGTTGCCCATGATTACCCGGGTGCTCCCGACCAATTGCCGCGCGATGAAGTGCTCGCGAAGATGCGCGGCTGGCTCGAAGACGGCACCAGGAACAAAGTTGGACATCATCTCAAATACGACGCCCACATCCTCGCCCGTTACGACATCGCGTTACAGGGCATGCAATACGATTCGATGCTGGAATCCTATGTCCTGAACAGCGTGGCAACGCGCCACGACATGGATTCCGTTGCGCGCCGCTATCTGGGCCGCGAGACCATTCACTATGAAGATGTGGCCGGGAAAGGCGCCAAACAACTGACTTTCAATCAGGTTGATCTCGAAACCGCAGCACCCTATGCCGCCGAAGATGCCGACGTTACGCTGCAACTCCACCAAACCCTGTGGGAACTGTTGTGTGAACACCCCCTGCTGCGCAGCGTGTACGTCGATATCGAGCAACCACTGATGCCAATACTGCTGGAGATGGAAGAAACCGGCGTGTTGGTCGATCGAAAAATGCTGAACACGCAAAGCGGCGAGCTCGCGAAGAAGATGATCGAGCTTGAGGGAAAAGCGCATGAGTTGGCTGGCGGCCCATTCAATCTCGGCTCTCCCAAACAACTACAGGAAATTCTTTTCGAGCGGCTCGGCTTGCCGGTTATCCGCAAGACCCCGAAAGGACAACCGTCAACAGCCGAGGATGTGCTCGTCGAGCTCGCCAGCGATTACGACCTGCCCGCCGTCATCATCGATTATCGCAGCGTCAGCAAACTGAAAAGCACCTACACCGACAAGCTGCCGCTGCAGATCGATGCGAACACAGGGCGAATTCACACCTCTTATCATCAGGCAGTTGCGGCAACCGGGCGCTTGTCATCCACCGATCCCAATCTGCAGAATATTCCCATACGCACGCCTGAAGGACGTCGAATTCGGCAGGCATTCATCGCTCCTCCCGGGCAACTGCTGCTCGCCGCCGACTACTCCCAAATCGAACTACGCATCATGGCGCATCTGTCGGCGGACCCGGGTCTGGTGCAGGCCTTCGCTAACGAGCAGGACGTACATCGGGCTACAGCAGCCGAGGTCTTCGGCATGGCGCTGGCGGACGTGACGGATGATCAACGCCGCTCAGCCAAGGCGATTAACTTCGGCCTGATGTACGGTATGTCGGCGTTCGGTCTCGCGAAACAATTGGGCATCGGGCGCGGCGAAGCCCAGGAATACGTGAATCTGTACTTCGACCGTTATCCGGGTATCAAAGCCTATATGGACTCGATCCGCGAAAAGGCCAGCCGGGACGGCTATGTCGAAACGGTCTTCGGCCGTCGCCTGTACTTACCCGAAATCAATGATCGCAACGCCAATCGTCGCCAATATGCAGAACGCACCGCCATCAATGCGCCGATGCAGGGCACAGCCGCGGACATCATCAAAAAAGCCATGATTGCGGTACATCGATGGCTGCAGGATGAAAGGCCCGGCGCCCGCATGATCATGCAGGTCCACGACGAACTCGTATTCGAGGTGGACAAAGACAATGTTGATGCCGTTCGAGAGCGCGTCATGGAACTCATGAACTCCGCGGCAACACTCGAGGTACCACTGAAAGTGGACGTCGGTGTTGGTCTGAACTGGGATGAAGCACACTGACGTAATCGTTCGGGTCCGAACGGCCAATCGGCGCCCCGGATGTAGGCCAGTCCCTGCGGCATCTCGCCGTTTACCTTCATCAAGGGATGGCTCCCTTCGGTCCGCTTTTTTCCCTTGATGAAGGTAAACGGCGAACTACCGCAGACAGTGGAGTGGTCGGACAGACACTGTTCCATCAATCTCGAACTTTCACGACCACGGTCTGTACCGAATCGAATTCGATATCTTTTTCTATTATTATCAATAATTTACGAATTCTTGAACTCCCCGCGAATTACGCTCTCTAATGTTTTGAGTGCATAAGTCACTCGTCTGTC
>JALHUQ010000047.1 GCA_022866645.1 Woeseiaceae bacterium
CCGCGAAACCCGGTTGCATCCTCCAGCGCCATCACATCGGCGGGCGATTCGACAACACACAGCTGTGTATTGTCACGGCCGGGAGCCGAGCAAATTGAACACAATTCATGCTCAGTAAACATTCGGCACCGACTGCAATGCCCAATTCCGGCAACAGCAGCAGCAAGTGCGGACGACAAACCGTTCGCTCCTTCGCGGTCTCTTTCCAGGAGATAGAAAGCAATTCTCTGTGCCGATTTTTGCCCGACGCCGGGCATACAGCGGAGACCATCAATGAGTCGAACCAGAAGTGGAGAGTACGACATCGTCTAAAACGGGAGTTTCATGCCGGGCGGAAGGTTCAGCCCCGATGCCATGCCCGAGAATTTTTCCTGAACTGTTTTTTCTACCTTGCGAATGCAATCATTGAACGCAGCGACGATCAGGTCTTCGAGCATATCTTTATCGTCGCCGACCAGCGCATCATCAATTTCAACGGCTTTGACCTGGTGCTGGCAAGTCATCGTGATGCGAACCATGCCGGCACCGGATTCACCTGTGACCGTTATTGACGCCATTTCTTCTTGCGCCTTCTTCATGTTGGCCTGCATTTCCTGAGCCTGCTTCATGAGCTGGCCAATGCCCCCCTTCATCCTTTCTCTCCTGAAATAATCTCGATCGAATCCGTTTTCAATTCTGCGCCAAACATGCTCTTCAAAGTCTGCACATTGGGATCAGCTTCGAGCGACAAGCGCGCCTCCTCAAGTCGCTCATCGGCCATACGTGATTTCTGCTGGACCGGTGTCTCCTCCTGCGCGGCCCCGACCGTAATATCCACGACCAAGTTCTCGCCAAAGTATTCTGACAAACTATCCGCAATGGCATCTTTTCTTTGTTTGGTCAGCATAGATTCGGATCGGGGATCCAGAACGAGAAATACTATATTCCTTTCGCGCTTCACAAAAGCGCAATTGCTGGCGAGCAAGCGAAGTGCACCCGACAGGCCCAGGTCGGTTACCAATTGACTCCAGTCCGGATTTGACCAGGTTTTTTTCTGCGGCATTGATTCGGGTGCTTGTGCCTGAACGAGTTTCGGCTCGGGAACGACGGCACTGGGTGATACGTTCGCAATCGCTGAGCCACCACCAGCCGCGCCCGCCGATTCTATCCTGGCCGGTTTGAATGCCAACATTCGGAGCAGCGTCATTTCCGCACCGCTGCGCGGATCGGGCGCCAGATTCAAGTCTCGCCGGCCGATGATTGCTGTCTGGTAAAATAGTTGCACATCGCCGATCGGCATCGTCTCGGCCAGTTCGGCAATCTCTTGTTCTGACAGGTCATCTTCGCTGTCGCAGGTGCCAACAATCTGATAAACCGCAACTCTTTGCAGGTCCCGGGCGATGTCATCCAACAGGCGCGAATAATCGGGGAACTGTTCGTCAATTTCATGGATGGCGGCGATGATCCCCTTTGCATCGCCCGATGCCAGCAGTTTCATAATTCGCATCACGTGATCACGGTCAATGGTGCCTAGCATGATCGCTGTCGATGCGGCATCAACCTTACCGCCGCAGTACGCGATAGCCTGATCAAGCAGGCTCAGCGCGTCGCGCATACTGCCGTCAGCCGCTCGCGCGAGCAGCGCCAACGCTGCAATATCAAATTCTATTTTTTCTTCGCCGCAAATGTGCGCCAGGCGATCGGAAATCAGACGTGGCGTCATGCGCTTCAAATTGAATTGCAGACAGCGAGACAGAACCGTGGCGGGTAGCTTTTGCGGATCAGTGGTCGCTAGCAGGAACTTGACATGATCGGGTGGCTCTTCAAGCGTTTTCAGGAGCGCATTGAATGAGCTTTTCGACAACATGTGTACCTCGTCGATCAAATACACCTTGTATCGACCTCGAGCGGCGGCATATTGCACGTTGTCGAGCAGGTCGCGCGTATCGTCAACCTTGGTTTTGGAGGCGGCGTCGACTTCGATCAAATCAACAAATCGGCCCTCGTCGATTTCCCGACAGGCACTGCATGTGCCACAAGGATGTGCGCTAACGCCGGTTTCGCAATTCAGGGCCTTCGCGAGGATGCGAGCAATCGTCGTTTTACCAACTCCGCGAGTACCGGTAAAAAGGTAAGCGTGGTGCAATCGTCCCGTCTCAAGCGCATTCATCAACGCCTGCAGCACGTGTTCCTGACCAACAGTGTCAGAGAAATCTTTCGGTCGCCACTTGCGGGCCAGGACCAGGTAGCTCATGGGTTAAAACTCATAAATCAGGATACATCGCGAAATTCGTTCAGTGTAACGCAAGTGGCCCGCGCCAGCTGCTCCCCGGCACCCGGCGTCATCGCTACCGTTGCTCCCTTCCGGGCCTGGCGGAGTTTACGATTGACCGTCGCGGGGAAGCCGACGCGGACCGGGCGCGATTATCCCTGCTGGGGCAGCTGGACACAACGTACGATCCGGCCAGACCCAATCTGAATGCGGAAATACGCCTGCAGCTCGGCACCAGACGGCGGCTAATCCTGTACACGCTCCAGGGAGTCTCGTGAGTCGAGATAGTCGATTGCTCGAACAAAGACGCTCGAACGAGGCAATTCGTGCGCCATTTTCCGCACCACGATCAGCTCGCAATTCTCTACCCCTGCATTCCTGTACGCCGCGTAAACACGCCTCGTCAGGTCTTCATTGAAGTCGTCGCTGCCCGTTAGGAATACGTGTCGATTTTGCTGGATAAGCGCCAGTTTCGGCGGCTGTGTTGTCGTCCCCCAGGCCTCCGCTCCAGCGATGTATATGCCGCCGCGAAATAGTTCGGGACTGGCGATTGAAACGCGACTCGCAGCCTTGCCGCCACCGGAAAAACCCGCGACGTAAATACGCGTTGGATCGAGGCGATAGTCGCGTTCGAGAATCTTCGGTGCCAGCATCGCCAAAAACATGCGCTTGCCGACTGCTACTCGATTTCCGGCGTCGTTCGCACCGATCCAGATCAGATTCTTGCTAGCGAGCGATTCCCTCCAGGCACTTGGCGGGCCGCCCTTCGGCGTGGGGCTGACGTAGACAACCGCGCCCGCAGGTTTTGAAGGGTCATAGCCTTCCGGGACAAACAGTTGCCAGCCCAAGTTGTCATCAGAACGCAGGACGTCGGCGGCAGCGGCGGCGCCCTGCTCGCCCAACAACTCCTGCGGCGAAAATTCAAGCGCGAAATATCCTGTTCTGGACGGCTTGTCACCTACGTCGCTGGCAGCAGACGAACAAAAACACGCAATCAGGAGCAGACTGGCAACTACGAATCGGTCTAAGCCGTTCATCGCGATTGCCAGTTGCCCGGATTCGAGATTGATCAGGTAGCGGAAGCCGCCGCTATGCTGGCGATCGATGCGTCCAATGTCGCATTAAACTCATCGTCCGTCTGCTGGAAGGTCAATCCCTCGGATAAAGCGCGCGAGAAACTTGCAACCATACCCTTCTGGCGTGACAGGCGATCATTGGCTTCTTCGCGCGAGTAGCCACCCGACAATGCGACAACACGGACTACGTTCGGGTGACTAATGCAATCGGCGTACAAGCCATCTTTTTCCGGCAAGGTGAGTTTCAGCATGACCATTTCATCGGCGTTCAGTTTGTTCAAATGCTTCATGATCGCGGCCAGCAGCAGGCCTTCCGCCTTCGCCTTGTCAGGGCAATGAATATCGACCTCGGGCTCAATGATCGGAACCAGACCCGCAGCGACAATACGACGCCCAATTTCAAACTGCTGGGCCACGACCGCCTCTATGCCAGCCGCATTGGCCTCTTTGATCACGGATCGCATCTTCGTGCCGAAAATGCCTGCCGCGTTGGCTTTCTTGAGCAAACTATCGAGGTCCGGCATGGGTTTCATGATTTGAGCGCCATTTACAACATCGGCCAGACCCTTGTCGACTTTCAGGAAAGGAACGACCTTTTTCACGTTCCAAAGGTAGGACGCGGTAGCCTGGCCTTCGACCTCACGGTCCATCGTATTCTCAAACAATATCGCACCCAGAATCCGGTCACCGCCAAACGATGGGCTGGTCATGATCCGGCTGCGCATCGCGTGAACAACCACGTACATTTCCTCGTCGTTCGACCAGGCATCCGGTGTCACTCCATACAGGCCCAGCGCTTTCGGCGTACTGCCACCACTTTGGTCCAGTGCGGCGATAAATCCAGGTGCGGTTTTCATTTTCCGTAGTTGTTCTGTTTTGCTCACGATAGCCTCTTGAAAATACGATTATGAAATTGCGTAGGCCGTGATATTACAGGATTAATAGCGGATTGGGGACAAACGCCCTCTTCAACAAAACGGGTCGAAATTCAAGACCGGCTCCGCGGGATGGGCGCTGCACGCCGCCGAAAGCGACTGCTTCGTTGCTCGGCTTGAACAGGGTTCGAAACTTCCACGGGAAACCAGGCATGCATAGGTGATATCCATAACTGCACCGTGTACGGAATTGCTCTACAAAAGAACAAGACAGGAGCATTCGTGGCCAAGACTGACAATATCGCCCGAGCGATCGCCCGGCTGCAGGAAATCGGTGAACGATCCCGTGAGCTCGAAGCCAGGCACGCTACCGAGCTACTGAGCGTGCGCTCGGAGTATCGGGCCGGCGCTCGCAATCTCGTGCACTACCTGGCGCTGCGAGAAAGCGATATCCGGGAACTCCAGGAGAATCTGAACGATCTGGGTCTGTCATCACTGGGCCAGGCCGAGCGAAATGTCATGGCATCGATTCATGTTGTGCAAACAGCATTACACGCGATGGCCGGAGGGACGGCTTCCTTCGACGATTCGGAGCCCCGGGCGCTCGACCTGAGAAATCCAAATGCGTATTCAAATAAGAGGGCAATTCTTGGTGACACACCAGCGGGCCGCGATGCCAGCATCATGGTCACATTACCGCTTGAGGCTGCCAGCAACTGCTCGCTGGTTGCAGAAATGCTTGCTGCCGGAATGAATGTCGCACGAATCAATTGCTCACACGATGACGTCGACGTGTGGGCTGCCATGATACGCAATGTTCGAACAGCCAGTGAGGCTGCTGGCACGGACTGCAAGATCGTCATGGATCTCGCCGGGCCGAAGATTCGTACCGGCAGTCTCCGACCGGGACCCAAGGTCTTTCATCTTCGCCCACGGCGAGACCCCTTAGGTCGAACCATCGCGCCTCGGCGGGTACGATTTATTCCCGAAGACATGGTCTGGCAAGGGACCAAAACGGCCGTGATACCTGTTTCGCGCGGCTGCATTGAATACGCGCACGAAGGCGACGAAATTTCCTTCAGGGACATGCGCGGTAAGAAGAGAAAATTCAAAGTCGTCAGCAAAGACGAGAAAGGCCTCATTCTCGAGATCTTCAAGGCCGCATACCTCGCCACTGGAACGAAACTGCGTCTGGATCGCAAGGCCGAGGGCGAAAATCTGGTTTATCGCGTCGGCGAATTGCCGGCTGTCGAACAGACCATCTCGTTGCGGCCTGGCAATACACTGTTTCTCGACCGGGATCCTATTTTGGGCGCGCCGGCCGTCGAGGATTCCGACGGCCAGGTTGTTGCGCCGGCGCATATCTCTTGCAGGCAGCCTGAGGTGTTCGACTTTGTTTCGGCGGGCGACCGAATTTCACTAAACGACGGCAAAATCGCGGGTCTCGTCGAATCGATCAGTGATGCCCGAATTGAAGTGACAGTGACAAAGGCCAAGCCGACAGGTAGCCGCCTCAGTGGTGATCGCGGAATCAACTTCCCTGACAGCGACATACGTTTGCCGGGCTTAACTGCGGCAGACAAGAAAAATCTCAGATTCATTGCTGCTCATGCGGACGTCGTGAGCCAGTCCTTTGTCAAACGACCTGAGGACATCATCGCGCTCCAGGATGAACTGCAAGAGATAGGTGCAGACCGACTAGGCATCATCGTCAAGATTGAAACCAGGCAAGGCTTCGAAAATCTGCCACAACTGCTGCTGACTGCAATGCGCAGGTATCCGATCGCGGTCATGATTGCCCGAGGAGATTTGGCAGTAGAAGCGGGTTGGGAGCGCCTTGCCGAACTCCAGGAAGAGATACTGTGGCTGTGCGAAGCCGCTCAGGTCCCGGTCATTTGGGCAACACAGGTGTTGGAGCGCACCGCCAAGACGGGCCTGCCGTCACGCGCGGAAATCTCAGATGCGGCGCTGTCACAACGAGCCGACTGCGTCATGCTCAACAAGGGCCCACATATACTCGCGGCGATCAAGATGCTCGACAACATCCTCCGCCGCATGCAGGGACACCAGTACAAAAAGACCCCACAGATGCGGAAACTGGGGTTTTCGGC
>JALHUQ010000330.1 GCA_022866645.1 Woeseiaceae bacterium
GCAGGCTCGGAACTGCCTTCGATTTGAGCCGTTCGCACCTCGTCGGTCCAACCGGACTGGCTGTCGGTGGCAGCGAACGTGCCGACATTCACAAGCTGCACAGGATCGGCGCGGTACTCGCAAGTCTGGTTGTATTGTTCGCCGGGACACTGGCGCTTCGGGCCAAGCTCGGTATGACGGCAGTCATCGTCATCGCAGTCGTCGTCCTTGAATTCTCGGCAGGAATAGCGGCTATTCTTGCGGACATCCCGATCGGCGTCGCTGTTGCCCATAACGGGCTCGCCGCCATATTGCTGTTGGGCCTGATAAGATTGCTGGCCATCTGCAACCAGCAACAGGCGTTACCCGCATGACTGACCTGATCGATACCGGCTCGCAAAATCGCAAAGTGGCGATCTGGCTTTTGATCTGCTGCGGCCTCGTCTTTGCGATGGTGGTGCTGGGAGGATTCACGCGCCTTACCGGATCCGGATTGTCTATGGCCGACTGGCGACCGCTGATGGGATGGTTGCCACCCTTATCCGACTCGGAATGGCAGCGCGTGTTTGAGTTGTACCAACAATCGCCCGAATTTCTCAAAATCAATTCGCATATGGACGTCGAAGCGTTCAAAGGCATTTTCTGGCTGGAGTTTCTGCATCGATTGCTTGGCCGGACGATCGGTGTCGTATTTTTGCTGCCCTTTCTGTTCTTTCTTGCCCGCGGCTACATCAAGGCAGTCGAGTGGCCCAGATATTTGCTGATGTTTGTTCTGGGTGGCCTGCAAGGCGTGCTCGGCTGGTACATGGTGAAAAGCGGACTCATCGACAATCCTCACGTCAGCCAGTACCGACTGACGGCGCACCTGTTCGCGGCCTTCCTTATCTATGCGTACATGTTCTGGGTTGCGATGTCGTTGCTGTATCCGGTCAGCGGTAATAATCGACATTCCTGGTTCCGAAAATCACTGGCGCTAACGATCTTGACATCCGTAACCATTATCTCGGGCGGTTTTGTTGCCGGGCTCAAGGCCGGAAAAATCTACAACACGTTTCCGAAGATGGGCGATTCCTGGCTACCGCCCGGTGGATTGGCGCTGGAGCCGTTTTGGCGAAACTTTTTCGACAACATGACCGTCGTGCAGTTCGACCACCGTGTGCTTGCGCTGACGACTTTGCTTGTCGTCGCGGTCTTTTGGTTCAAAGCGCGTAAGGCTGATCTGCCGGCGCGAACCCGACCGGCCGTTAACGCTTTGCTGCACACGGCCATACTTCAGGTGGCACTCGGTATTACAACGCTGTTGCTATCCGTACCTGTCATACTCGGCGCTACGCATCAAGCCGTGGCGATGCTGCTGTTCACCGTTAGTCTTTACATCCTGCATAGTTTGAGGCGCATTTGATGAAAGTTTGTTTCGATACCGATCTGATTGTCCGTTATGGCGGACGCGGGCCACGCTACACGTCGTACCCCACCGCACTGCAGTTCAACGATACTCTAACGGCCGACGACTATCGCGCCAGCGCGATCGCCAGTAACACGTCCGGCGTACCTTTGTCTTTGTATGTGCATATTCCGTTTTGCCATTCGCTTTGTTACTACTGCGGCTGCAACAAAATCGTCACGCACAACCAGGCTCGCGTCGATCGCTATATGGAAATGCTGTACCGCGAAATCGATATGCAGTCAGAGCTGTTCGACAAGGGTCGCAAGATAGAGCAATTGCACTTTGGCGGAGGAACTCCAACCTACCTCGATAGCGAACAACTTGACGATCTAATGGCAAAGTTGCGCAGTGCATTCACGTTTGATGAGAGTGCCGATCGCGAGTTTTCGATCGAGGTTGATCCGCGCACAGTAGACGAGGACAGCATTCGGCACCTGGCCGAACTGGGCTTTAATCGCCTGAGTCTTGGCATTCAGGACTTCGATCCCGTAGTGCAAGAAGCCGTGAACCGCACGCAAACGACGGATGACGTACTCGGCCTCGTGCTGGCAGCCCGCGATGCCGGATTTGAGTCTATCTCCTTCGATCTCATTTACGGTCTGCCACACCAGACGGCGAAAAGCTTTGATACGACTCTGGATCTTGTCATCGGCATGCGCCCGGATCGCTTGGCGGTGTACAACTATGCGCACCTGCCACGACGCTTCAAAGGTCAGCGCATGATCAATGACGAAGATATTCCCAGCCCGGAAGTCAAACTGGAGATACTGCATCGAACCATCGATAACCTTTGTGATTCAGGCTATGTCTACATCGGCATGGACCACTTTGCGCTGCCTGATGACGAGCTTGTATTGGCCCGGGCAAACGGAACGCTGCAACGCAATTTTCAGGGCTACTCGACACATCGTGAATGCGACCTTGTCGCTCTCGGTGTCAGCGCGATCGGCAGCATCGGCAATGTCTTCGCACAGAACTCTGTCACGACAATGGAGTACGAGACACTCATCGAAAACGGGCAGCTGCCGATTCGCAAAGGAATCGCGGTGGATGACGATGACCTGCTTCGCGCAGACGTTATCCAGGCGCTGATGTGTTACGACAAACTGTCGTTTGACGAATTCGGCACACAGCACAACATCGACTTCAGAAATTACTTCGCCACCGAAATTGAACACCTGAGGCCGCTGGCCGATGACGGCCTTATCGAGCTGGATCAGGCCGGCGTTGAGATCACGCAGAAGGGCCGATTGTTACTCAGAAGTATTGCGATGGTGTTCGATCGATATATCGATCAAGCGCAAAACGATAATCGCTTTTCGAAGGCGATCTGACGGTAGAGCGAACGTGCAGTGGCAGGGTAATCAGGCTTGTATCGTGACGTCTAGCTGACTTCTGTTAGCCAGCCATGAGTATCGGGCGCCATGCCGTATTGGATGTCCTGCAATGCTTTGCGAAGTTTTGCTGTATTCGGACCGGCACTGCCGTCACGCACCTTGATCTCTTTGCCACGGTAGACCAGCGTCCCAACCGGGGACAGGCAGGCTGCGGTACCTGAGAGTGCGGCTTCGTGCGTTTTCACGAGTTGCAGCAGTTCAGTCACAGTGAAATTTCTTTCGTTCACTTTGTAGCCATTTTCCGCACCCAACTTGAGTATCGAGTCGCGCGTCATGCCGTGCAGGAATGTACTGTCCAGCGGTTTCGTGATGATTTCATCGTCACTGATGAGGAGGAAGTTAGAAGCGCCCGTCTCCTGTACGTCGCCGTGCGGGCAAAACAAAACCTGATCGACTCCGTATTTCTCCTTCGCCTCCAGCGTCGGTCCCAGTGCGGCGGCATAGTTGCCTCCCGTCTTGGTGCTTCCGAGTTGCTCGGTTGAGCGCGCACGCTGTTCTTCGACCAGCAGTTTCAAAGGCCCCGCTTTGCCTGAAAAATAGTCGCCCACCGGCGATGCCAGAACAAACAGTGTGGCTTCCGACGAAGGGGCGCCCGCCGCGCCAATGTTTGCCAGCGTGCCGATGAGGGTCGGCCTCAAATACAAAGAACTGGGTGGCAGAGGAATATCGTCAACGTGCCGTGCGACAAGGTCCTTTACCATCCCAACGAACATGTCGATATCCGGCACGGGCAGACGTAACGACGCTGCGCTCTTTTGCATGCGCGCGGCATGATCGTACATGCGATAGATATGTGCCTTGCCATCATCCCAGCGGTAAGCCTTGAATCCTTCAAAGCAGGTGCTCGCATAATGAAATACGTGCGCAGCCGGGTGCATTGGTAACGGTTTTAAAGGCTCTATCGACGGCGCCTGCCAGGCGCCATTCTCATAACGTACGATCGCGATGTGATCGC
Organism: Woeseiaceae bacterium; assembly: GCA_022866645.1. Classification (GTDB taxonomy): domain Bacteria; phylum Pseudomonadota; class Gammaproteobacteria; order Steroidobacterales; family Woeseiaceae; genus UBA1847. Next base: position 3,779 of record JALHUQ010000330.1, read on the forward strand.
AAAATTCTGTGCCGAACTGGCCCATGGGATCATTACTCTGCTGGTAAAACGTAAGGGGCGTAACTTTGCCATTGTTTGTCAGTGAATGACCAGAGCCAATAGCAAATATGTGGTAGTTCGATTCAAAACGTCGGCGGCGTGCACGCTGTAAACAATTCACAGGGCTCACTACCCGGATTTCGGAACTGATGTGGCTGATGGCTCTTGAAATAGTAGGCATCACCCGCTCGCAAAATCGCCGTCTGCTCACCCACCGTCACCTCCAGTCGGCCACTCAGGATGATTCCGCACTCCTCGCCTTCGTGCGTAATTGCATGCTTGCCTGTTCCTGATCCCGGTCGGTAGCGCTCCTGAATAAACTGTATGGCCCGGTTGGAAAGATTGGCGCCGACCTGTCTGAACGAGACACCGCCATCTGCGATTTCAGTGAGTTCTTCGGCGCGAAAGAACACGCGATCCTGATTCTCGAACTCGTCGCCAAAGAATTCACCGAGGCTCATCGGCACACCGTCCAGAACCTTTTTCAACATGCTGACGGTCGGGTTCAGCTTGCCCGCCTCAACCTGGGAAATCGTCGCATTCGCGACCCCGGACTGCCGTGCCAGTTGCCGCTGCGACAACTTGAGTCGCGTGCGTATGCTCTTAAGGCGTTGCCCAATTTCGTTATCCACCGTGAATCACCCAGGGTTGTTTAGCTTAGTAAACATTTTCCGGGCTGCTCACAATAAAATCAACAACTTATATTTGTACATGTAACTGATTGTTTAACATCCGTTTGCAGGCGTAGACTTCTCAGTTCCTTGTCGCACGCGCCGGAGCCTGCCCCATGTCCACCACTCAACGTTCACTCGACGCCTATTGGATGCCGTTCACCGCGAATCGCGATTTCAAGGCGAAACCCCGCGTCATCAGCGGTGCCTCCGGCCATTACTACAGCACGGCCGACGGCACGAAGCTGTACGACATGTTTTCCGGCTTGTGGACGTCCGGCATCGGACATTGCCATCCCAAAATCGTTGCCGCCGTGCAAAAACAGGTGGCCCAGCTCGACTACTGCATGGGCTTCCAGGTCACCAACAACAAGGCGATAGAACTCGCCGACCGCGTAACCCAAATGGCACCGGAGGGTATCGACCATTGTTTCTTCACAAACTCGGGATCCGAGTCTGTTGATACCGCACTGAAGATTGCACTCGGCTACCACCGCGCTCGTGGCGAGGGCAATCGCACGCGCCTGATCGGCCGTGAAAAAGGCTATCACGGCGTGAATTTTGGCGGCATGTCCGTTGGCGGCATCGTGCCCAATCGAAAAGTATTCAGCGCTGTTCTGCTGCCAGGCGTGGACCATCTTCGTCACACACTCGACATTGAAAAAAATGCATTTTCACGCGGCCTGCCCAAACATGGTGTCGAACTCGCCGACGATCTCGAGCGACTGTGCGCTTTGCATGATGGCAGTAATATCGCAGCGGTTATCGTCGAACCGGTGGCCGGCTCAACGGGCGTCATTCCGCCGCCGCCAGGCTACCTGCAGCGTCTGCGCGAAATTTGCGAAAAGCACGGCATTCTGCTGATTTTTGATGAGGTCATTACCGCTTTCGGTCGTCTCGGTTCGCCGTTTGCTGCACAGCGATTCGGCGTCACACCGGATATCATCACGACTGCCAAGGGGCTCACGAACGGTGTCATTCCGATGGGTGCTGTGCTGGTTCGTGACTCCGTCTACGATGCGTTCATGCAGGGTCCGGCGAACATGATCGAAATGTTCCACGGTTACACCTACTCCGGTCACCCGGTCGCCGCGGCGGCCGGTCTGGCAGCCATGGACGTTTATGATGAAGAAGGTACTTTTGAACAGGCCGCGGCACTTGAAGCACACTTCGAGGATCTGCTGCATTCCTTCGCCGATCATAAACATGTCATCGACGTGCGCAATTTCGGACTCATGGGCGCCATAGAAATGGCACCCAGAGCAGGCGCACCCGGTGCCCGTGGCGGCGAAACTCACAAGAAATGTTTCTGGGAAGAGAACCTCGTAGTCCGCAATGGCATGGACATCCTGCAATTCTCGCCCTTCCTTAATTCAAACCCTGACGAAATGGAGCAATCTTTTGCTGGCCTTCGTCGCGTGCTCGATTCGATCGAGTAGACAGTATCCGGAGAGTCATCATGAGCGCTAGCCCTGCAAAGAACATTGATACCGCGGAGATCGTCGGCCACTTCATCAACAATGTAGATGTTGCCGACGACAACCGCCCTCAGCCCATCTGCAATCCGGCCACCGGCAAGGTGACAAGGCACGTCGCGATGGCGTCGAAAGCCACGGTAGAAAACGCGATTGCTGCTGCCCAGGCGGCTTTCCCGGCATGGCGTAATACGCCGCCCGCGAAACGCGCGCGCATCATGTTCCGCTTCAAGCAGTTGCTTGAGGAGCATGCCGATGAAATCGCCGCGGCTATTACTAATGAACACGGCAAGGTATTCGACGACGCAATGGGTGAATTCGGGCGCGGCGTTGAAGTGGTCGATTACGCCTGTGGCATACCCGAACTATTGAAGGGCGAGTATTCGAAAAACGTCGGTCCGGGCATCGATAGTTGGTCCGATTTTCAACCGCTGGGTGTCGTCGCTGGGATTACACCGTTTAACTTTCCGGCGATGGTTCCGATGTGGATGTATCCGATGGCGATCGCCTGCGGCAATACTTTCGTGCTGAAACCGTCCGAAAAAGATCCAACCGCGCCGATGCTGGCCGCGCGATTGCTGAGAGAGGCTGGCTTGCCGGCGGGTGTTTTCAACCTCGTCAACGGTGACAAGGAAGCGGTCGATACCTTATTGAATGATTCTCGTGTTCAGGCGATCAGCTTCGTGGGCTCTACGCCGATCGCGGAGTATATCTACACGACCGGGACAAAAAACGGCAAGCGCGTACAGGCTTTGGGTGGCGCAAAGAACCACGCGGTCGTGATGCCCGACGCCGACATCGACAACGCCGTTAACGCACTCATCGGTGCCGCGTACGGCTCCTGTGGCGAGCGCTGCATGGCGATTTCGGTGGCGGTCTGTGTTGGCGACGAAGTCGCGGATTCGATTGTCAGCAAACTTAAGGCAGAAATTGCCGGCCTGAAAGTTGGCACTGGCACTGATACCTCCAATCACATGGGCCCGCTGATCACCAAAGCGCATTACGACAAGGTGCGCGGCTACGTCGATCTTGGCATCGAAGAAGGCGCCGACCTGGTCGCGGACGGACGAGGCCTGGTTGTTGATGGCCACGAAGACGGTTTCTTCATCGGCCCTTGCCTGTTCGACCGCGTGACGTCCGACATGCGCATCTATAACGAAGAGATTTTTGGCCCGGTATTGTGCGTTGTGCGCGCAGAGTCTGAAGAACAGGCGATGCAGCTTATTAACGATCACGAATACGGCAATGGCACCTGCATCTTCACTCGTGATGGCGAGGCGGCTCGCTATTTCGCCGACAATATTCAAGTGGGTATGGTCGGAATCAATGTGCCCTTACCGGTGCCGGTGTCCTACCACAGCTTCGGCGGCTGGAAGCGTTCGCTGTTCGGTGATCTGTTTGCCTACGGTCCGGATAGTGTGCGGTTTTACACGCGCCGCAAGACCATCACACAGCGATGGCCATCCGGCGGTGTTCGTGAGAAGGCCCAATTCTCTTTCCCGGGCCGCCAATAACGGTCAATTCGCAGGTACAATCGCTGTCCGCCACTGATAAGAGACCGCGATGAAAAGACTTGCCCTGCTATTGCTGCTAACGGCGCCGCTGGCGTCTGCACAGGACTGGATGGCCACCTCGTTCGAACATACCGAGGTTTCGCCCGGCATTTACATGCTGACCGGGGCCGACGGAAAGATGTCCGGCGGCAATATTACTCTGGTCACTGGCGACGAATTGATTGTTCTGATCGATGACAGCTTCAAGCCACTGGGCCCAGCGCTGCTTGAGAAAATTCAGGCGTTGGCCGGGAGGCCCGCCGATTTCATAATCAATACGCACGCTCATGGCGATCACACGGGCGCTAATCAATTTCTTAACGAACATGGCGCCGTGATTTTTGCGCATGACAAGTTGCGCAGCCGTATGGAGGGTGACCCCCAACAGAATACGGGCCCGGGCGCACTTCCGATCATCACTTTCTCAGACGAGTTGACATTTCACCTCAATGGTCAGGAAGCCCATGTGTTCCACATTCCAACGGCACATACCGATGGCGACGCCGCCATTCTGTTTCGCGATGCCGACGTGATTGTATCCGGCGACCTGCTGTTCCGCGGCCTTTTCCCGTTCATCGACCTCGACAGCGGTGGCAGTGTAAGCGGCTATGAAGCTGGCATGCGCTCGCTACTCAACATGTCGACCGATGAAACAAAATTCATTTCCGGTCATGGGCCGGTTAGCACGCGCGCTGATTTTGAAAAAGATCTCGACATGCTGATCGACGCCGAAGCTCGCGTGAAAGTACTCGTTGACAAGGGTATGGGTGAAGAGGAGATCGTTGCTGCTAATCCGCTCGCTGTTTACCATGATGACTACAACTGGGGTTTCATTACGACAGAGCGCATGACGCGCACATTGATTCGATCCCTGACCACGGACTAGAGATAGTATGGATAACAAGAAGACGGCTTATTTTGTAAGCCAGATGTGGGACTCCGAGATCATCCCGCGGATCTCCGAGTACATCAAAGTCCCCAACAAGTCGCCGCACTTTGATCCGGACTGGGAGCAGCACGGCCACATGGAAACGGCCGTCGCCATGCTGGAAACATGGTGCAAGTCACAACCCCTCAAGGGCATGACGACTGAAGTGGTACGCATTGCAGGTCGTACTCCGATCCTGTTCCTCGATATCCCCGGCGACTCCGACGACGTTGTGCTGCTGTACGGTCACTACGACAAGCAGCCCGAATTCAGCGGTTGGGAGGAAGGTCTTGATCCATGGACGCCTGTCATCAGGGACGGCAAGCTCTATGGCCGCGGCGGCGCCGACGATGGTTATTCAACCTTTGGTTCGCTAACCGCGATACGAGCTCTGCAGGAACAGGGTATCCCGCATGCGCATTGCGTCGTACTGATTGAAGGTTGTGAAGAGAGCGGCAGTTTCGACCTGCCCTACTACATTGATCTGCTCGGTGACCGCATCGGCTCACCCAGCCTGGTCGTCTGCCTTGACGCGGAATGCGGCAACTACGACCAACTCTGGTGCACCACGTCGTTACGCGGCAACCTCACGGGCACCCTTCGGGTGGACGTACTCACTGAGGGCGTGCACTCGGGAACCGCAAGCGGCATCGTGCCGTCCAGCTTTCGAACAGCGCGACAGCTCATTAGCCGCATCGAGGATGAATCGACTGGACGCATACTCGTCGAAGACCTGCACGTAGACATTCCTCAGCAACGTATGGAACAGGCCGCATTCGCCGCTGATACCTTGAAAGATCTGACTTTCAAGAAATTTCCCTGGGTCGTCAGCGATCCTGCGCCCAGCGAATCGCACACCGAACTTCTGCTGAACAATACCTGGCGTCCGACTTTGTCCGTGACCGGCGCCGAAGGTATGCCGGCGATGATCGATGCCGGAAATGTACAACTACCGTATGTGAAATTGAAATTGTCGTTCCGGCTGCCACCGACGTGCGATGCGAATGACGCAGCGGCCGCTGTCAAAGCAGCGTTGGAAGCCGATAAGCCGCCACTGGCCAAGGTCGCGTTTAAAGTTGAATCGACAATGGCTGGCTGGAACGCCCCGGCGGTTGCGGAATGGCTGGAAACCTCAATGCATAAAGCGTCGAATGCCTACTTCGGCAAACCTTCAATGTATATGGGTACCGGCGGAACCATCCCGTTTATGGGCATGCTCGGTGAGCGCTTCCCGGAAGCTCAATTTCTGATTACAGGATTGCTGGGCCCGAAGTCGAACGCACACGGACCGAACGAATTTCTGCACATCGAAACTGGTAAACGCCTGACGGGTTGTGTGGCGCAGGTTCTCGAGGACCACTATGCGCGATCGAGCGACTAGGATCGACTATAGGTCAGCGCAGTAATCTGCTCGGAAATAAGTCCAATCAGAAAAATAATCACAGAAGCGCTGAACAGCAGCATGCTCATGTTGGTGAATCGCGCCGTCGTAACATAGGTGTAGGCGTAGTAGCCTAGCCCCGTCGCAAAAAACAAGCCGCTCGCCGGCAGGAAAATTTTCAGCGGCGAGTACAGCGTCGCTACCTTGAAAATTATGATCAAAAACCGGACGCCGTCGCGTATCGGGCGAATGTGGCTTTTCCCCACGCGTTCGGCGGCCGATATCGGCTCGAAAGTAATGGAGTAACCGCTGCGCAGGAACGCCATCGTAATGGTCGTCGGGTATGAGAAACCGTTCGGCAATAAGTACAGAAACTGTTTGAATTTCTCGGCCCGGGCAGCACGAAACCCGGAGGTCAGGTCAAGAATCTTCCGGCCACTCATCATCGATGCGATGCCGTTGTACAGACCGTTGGCAAACAAGCGGCCAACATTGGCATGCGAGCCCGTGTCTCTGGCGCCGATCGCCATTTCGTAACCTTCATCGAGTCGTTTTAGCAGCGGCGCCAGTTCGCTTGCGGTGTGCTGTCCGTCGCCGTCCATGAACGCGATGATCTCGCCGGTAGCGGCTCGTGCTCCGGACTTGATCGCAGCTCCGTTGCCCAGGCTTTCCGGATGACGAATGACCATGGCACCTGCGTCGGCCGCCACCTTTGCTGTGTCGTCATCCGATCCGTCATCCACGACGATCACTTCAGCATCGGGGTATTGCAGGCAGGCATTCGCAACAACGGCAGCGATGGCAGCGCCCTCGTTTTTAGCAGGAATTACTATAGATAATGACATCGCGTGTTTCCGCTGGTGGGTCTGTAAGGTTGCTCAGGAGACGAACATTATCATGATGCCGGCAGCGACGGCGGAGCCAATTACCCCGGCCACATTCGGCCCCATGGCGTGCATCAGGAGTATGTTTTGCGGATTCGCTTCAAGGCCGACTTTGTTCGCCACTCTTGCTGCCATTGGCACTGCAGAAACACCCGCCGCACCGATCAAGGGATTGATCGGCGTGCTCGACACCAGATTCAGCAACTTGCCCATTAATACACCGGCCGCTGTACCGATCGCGAAAGCGACCATACCGAGCAGCAATATGCTCAAGGTGCTCCAATCCAGAAATTGTTCCGCCTGCAGCTTCGAGCCAACAGCCAGACCGAGGAAGATCGTCACTGTATTGATCAGCGAGTTCTGTGTCGTCTCGGAGAGGCGATTGACCACTCCGCACTCACGCATCAGGTTACCGAAACACAACATGCCGAGGAGCGGTGCTGCCGATGGCAGTAACAAGGCGACCAGCAACAACAGCAGCAATGGAAAA
>JALHUQ010000048.1 GCA_022866645.1 Woeseiaceae bacterium
CACGACTTGCGCCTGCCAGACCTTGATTCGAACCTCGTCATCGCGAATAAAGTAAGCCCCGGGTGCAGGGTTGTAGGCACGGACGCGGCGCTGCAATTCGTCCGCCGGCAAGGTCCAGTCCAGCTCGGCATCCTGCTTGCTGATCTTGCCGGCATAGCTAGACTGCGACTCATCCTGCGGAACCGCGACGATGTCACCGTCGAGTATTTTCTTAAGGTCAGCCACCAGCCGTTCCGCGCCAAGAACGGCGAGGCGATCGTGCAACTCGCCAGCGCTTTCGTCTTTGCCGATCTCCAGAGTGCTGGTCGAAAAGACGGCGCCGCAATCCAGACCCGCCGTCATTTGCATAAGGCTCACGCCCGTCGTCTTGTCATCAGCGAGAATTGCCGCTTGTATCGGCGCGGCACCGCGCCAGCGGGGCAGAATGGATGCATGCACGTTCAAGCAACCGTGTACGGGAATATCCAGTACCTTCTGCGGCAGAATTAATCCGTAGGCCGCGACGATTATGAGGTCGGGGTGTAGCGATTGAAGCTCAGCTACGACAGCGTCGTCACGAAAAGAAGCCGGCTGCAAAACGGTAAGGCCCTGCTCCTCGGCATAACGTTTGACAGGACTCGCCGAGAGGCGCCGACCCCTGCCGGCCGGTCTGTCAGGCTGCGTGTAGACAGCGATGATTTCATGACCCGCTTCAAGCAGCGCGCAAAGCGATCGCAATGCGAACTCCGGTGTGCCGGCAAAAATTATGCGAGGTCTGCCCAAGGAGTTCCGCCTAAGCGACGCCTTCGGCCAGTAGTCGGTGCTCTTTCTCAAGCTTCTTGCGAATACGCGTTCGTTTCACCTCGGAGAGGTAGTCGACGAACAGCTTGCCATCAAGATGGTCCATCTCATGCTGAATACAAACGGCGAGCAAGCCGTGCACGTCGAGCACAATATCGATACCGTCGCGGTCCAGATAACGAACTCTTATGTGCTCGGCGCGCTCAATTTCTTCATAAAAACCCGGCACGGACAAGCAGCCCTCATCCGTCACCGTAATGCCATCCTTTTCAAGAATTTCAGGATTAATCAAAACGTAGGGGGCATCTTTGTCGATGGACACGTCGGCCACCAGCAAACGCTTGTGGACGTCCACCTGGGTAGCCGCGAGCCCAATTCCCGGCGCGTCGTACATGGTTTCGAACATGTCGTCGATGAGCGCGCGCAATTCGTCGTCAACCACCTGAACAGGGGTCGCTTTGGTCCGGAGACGAGGATCGGGGAATTCGAGTATCTTTAATTTTGGCATAATTTGAACATAAGCCAAGTGGCTCGCTTTGGGTCAAAATCAACCCGTTGAAACATAACGGTGAGACTATTAAATTAGTGTGAAATACCCAAATAGTGACCTAAATGTTTGACTTTATTGAATAAGATGTCGGACAATACCGCCTGAAATTGGCCCCTTCGGACACTGTTTGGGGCCGGAAATGTGACGTAATTAGCAGCCTTGGCAGGTCCGGAACGACATAGTATAGCAACGCCTAGTTTGGAACAGGCCCAATCCTATTTGTAGGGAGCAACCCCGAATTATGTCTCTTAGCAAGCATTGCCTCAACATTGGCCTCCGGCTGACTTTAGTCACCCTGGCTGCAGCGTTGGCAGGATGTTCGTCCAGTCCGTCAGCAAGCGACTCCGAGCTGGGTAGCGACCGATCCATGACCCGAACAACTTCGTCGCGAGACGACGCAGACTCGGTGCCGTCCAATAATCAACCTGCCGTGTACGAACCTGTGCTTGAGCGCATTAACGAGCCCGTACCTCTGGCCGAAGGTCACCCGAACGAGTATGTCGTTCAGGTTGGTGACACCCTCTGGGACATCGCCGCAACATTTCTCAAGGATCCCTGGTTCTGGCCTGAAATCTGGTATGTCAATCCAGACATCGAAAATCCGCACCTTATCTATCCCGGCGACGTACTGGGACTCGTTTCCATCAACGGCCAGACACGAGTCACCAATGTCCGCGCCTCGTCGTATCGAATGTCACCGCAGGCACGAGTTACGCCGCTGTCAGAAGCGGTAGCGAGCATCCCGTTCGAAGATGTCGCTGCGTTTCTTAGCGCCGGTATTGTGCTCGAGAAATCACAGGCTGATGCTCTGCCTTACCTGCTCCAGACACGCGGCGATCATCTGATCGCGTCTGCGGGTAACGAAGTCTATGTCCGCGGTATTACGGACGCCTTGCCGAGCACACGCTATAACATTATTCATGTTGGCGACAAGATGGTGGATCCGGACGATAACCGAACGATCGGCTATCACGGTATTTTGGTCGGACAGGGCAGTCTGCGCCGCACCGGCGACCCTGCAACCGTCGCGTTGACGGATACCTCTCAGGAAGTGGTAGCGGGTGACCGTTTACTTCCGGCGAATCCCAACCTGCCGTTGAATTTCTTCCCACGCTCACCCAGCACCAACATCGACGGTCGTATCATGTATGTGGTCGGCGGTGTAACGCAGATCGGCCAATATCAGGTTGTTGTGCTGAACCGAGGCTCCAGCAATGGACTGTCGGTCGGTGACGTTCTGACGGTATTCCAGACCGGTCAGAACGTTGAGGATCGAGTCCGCGGTGGCAAGGTTAAGTTGCCCGACGAGGCAGCCGGTACCGTTATGGTATTCATGACCTACGACCGCATCAGCTACGGTCTGGTAATGGAGGCGACCGACGCTCTTCATATCGGAGACACGGTCCGCAACCCGATCTGAGTCTGTCTGAATAATGCTACTAAAACGGCGCCGTATGGCGCCGTTTTCCTTTGCGCCCCTTTCGCGTTATTTGCGGCAGAAATGAACCGCCACCCAGGTATTTGCGGCGTTATGATTGACGACCTGAACTTCGGCGGGCTCCGCAATGAAGCATGATGTCTGGCTGCCCCTTCTGCACGCGTACGTGAGTGTTTCTGAGCTGGTCGCGCTCAAGGATCGCTTCGGTGAGGTCGAAGCTATCGTTCGTCAGAGTGAGCAGCGCCTGCGAGATGCCGGTCTGCCAGAGAATAAGGCCAGGGCCGTTTCAATGCCCGATCAGAAAGCGATCGAGGCAGCGCTGCTGTGGCTCGAGGGCGACAATCACCATGTCATCGTTTACGGCAGCGACGATTATCCGGAAATGTTGATGCAGCTTGGCGGCGCGCCGCTCGCACTGTTCGTCAACGGTGACATCGCTGCGTTACACCTGCCGTCTCTCGCGATTATCGGCAGCCGCAATCCGACGCGAGGTGGAATCCGCAACGCCGTTGAATTTTCGCGACACTTGTCGAGAAGCGGCTACGCAATTGTTAGCGGTCTTGCGCAGGGAATCGACACCGCGGCGCATCGAGGGGCTCTGGACGCCAAAGGACGAACGATCGCGTTCCTGGGTCACGGTATTGACCGGGTCTATCCGGCTCAAAATTACGATCTTGCACACGAGATAGCCGCTAGCGGTGCTCTGGTTAGTGAATATCCGCTCGGAGCGCATCCCGATAAGCGACATTTCCCGGAACGCAATCGACTCATCAGCGGCCTTTCCCTTGGAACGCTGGTCATCGAAGCTGCTCGGCGCAGTGGCTCACTGATCACAGCCCGGCTCGCCGCCGAGCAGGGACGAGAGGTATTCGCCCTGCCCGGTTCTATCCATAATCCTCTCGCACGCGGGTGCCACGAATTGATTCGGCAGGGCGCAAAGCTGGTGGAGACCGCGGCTGATATCGGTGCCGAGCTCGCTCCGCTCGCCGGTCATCTGCAGCAAAACTTAATGGAATCAAAGGCGAACGAAACACCGCTACCCGTTGGTGATGACGACTACTCCGAGTTGCGCAGAATGTTAAGTCACGACCCCACGAGCATCGATGAATTGAAAAAGCAGTCCGGATTGACGATTGGAGAGCTTTCCTCCATGCTCCTGATCCTGGAGCTTCATGGTGAAGTTGAGTCATTGTCCGGCGGACGCTACGCATTAATTGCTTGAAGATAAGGAGTAGCTCCAGGCATGAAAGAAAACGTTCTCGACGTACTGATGTACCTGTTTGAAACCTACGTCGACACAGAGGAAGATCCGGAACCCGATCAAAATGAGCTGCGCAAGGAATTGTTGCGGGCGGGTTTTCGAGACACCGAAATCGAACGCGCATTAGTGTGGCTGGATGGCCTTACAGACCATCAGGAGAGCCTCAGCTACGGCAATCTGTCCGCGCACGGTACCCGCATCTATAACGACTTCGAGCATGAGCGGCTTGATGCGTTTTGTCGGGGCTATATTATTTATCTCGAGCAAACCGGCATATTATCGCCACCACAGCGTGAGCTGCTCGTCGACCGACTATTAGCCCTTGAGTCCGCGGATATCGACGTCGAACAAATCAAATGGGTAGTCCTTATGGTGCTCTTCAGTCAGCCCGGCCAAGAGCAAGCATACGCGCGCATGGAAGACCTTGTTTTCGATGAGGACGCCGGTTCAATTCACTGACAGCTGCTTCGATTTCCTTGACACTTCGCTGCCAAGCACGTAATTAAACCGCGGCACAGTCCGCGGTTTGCCGTTTGTGGGCCGTCAAATCCGCTAAAAAGGGCGCGCATCAGGATATGTCGAAAAATCTCGTAATAGTCGAATCACCGGCCAAGGCCAGCACGATCAGCAAGTATCTGGGCAAGGATTTTGAAGTCCTGGCCTCGTACGGGCATGTCCGTGACCTGGTTCCAAAAGAAGGCGCTGTCGATACAGAAAACCAGTTTGCGATGAAATACCAGATCATCGAGCGTAACGAAAAACATGTGAACGCGATTATCCGCGCATTGAAGAAGGCCGATGCGCTGTATCTGGCAACTGACCCGGATCGTGAAGGCGAAGCCATTTCATGGCATCTGGTCGAGCTGTTGAATGAAAAGAAGGCGCTGGAGAACAAGGCCATTCATCGTGTTGTTTTTCATGAAATCACGAAGCAGGCCGTTCGCGACGCGGTAGCAAATCCGCGTGCGATATCGGGCGACCTCGTGGGTGCGCAGCAAGCGCGCCGTGCTCTCGATTATCTGGTTGGGTTCAATCTCTCGCCATTGCTGTGGAAAAAAGTCCAAAGAGGGCTCTCGGCGGGCCGCGTACAAAGTCCGGCGTTGCGAATGATTGTTGAACGCGAATTGGAAATCGAAGCGTTCAAGGCGCGCGAATACTGGACGATCGAGGCGGACGTCAGCAAGAATGAGCAGCCGTTCGTTTCTCGCCTTGTCAGCTATAAAGGTGACAAGGTCGAACAGTTCAGTTTCACCAATGAAGATGCAGCTCGCGAAGTGGAGAGAACCATCGTCGCCGCCGCCGCTGGCGAGCTCAAGGTTCTCAGTGTTAACAAGCGTCAGCGCCGCCGTAACCCAACCGCGCCATTTACAACCTCCACGTTGCAGCAGGAAGCATCAAGAAAACTGGGCTTCAACACTCAACGCACCATGCGGGTTGCTCAAAAGCTCTACGAAGGTATTGCCTTACCCGGCGAGGATCAGGTAGGCCTCATTACTTACATGCGAACGGACTCCGTGACGCTTGCTGAGGTCGCCATCACGGAAATTCGCGAGGTCATCGCGGAACGTTTTGGCGCTCAAAATGTGCCGGAGGAACCGCGAACCTTTAAGACCAAAGCGAAAAACGCTCAGGAGGCGCACGAAGCCGTGCGGCCAACTTCTGTTGCGCGCGCACCCGAAGATTTGCAGACCGTGCTGGATGAGGATCAATTCAAACTTTACTCCTTGATCTGGAAACGCACGATGGCGTGCCAGATGGTATCTGCCGTGTTCGATACGGTTGCCATCGAGATGGCGGCTGGCGACCCGGATGCCGGCCATAATATGCGAGCCAATGGCTCCGTTCTGGTCGAGCCCGGCTTCATGGCGGTCTATCAGGAAGGTAAAGACGACGCCAAGGACGATGACGGCGATCGCCTGCTTCCGGAAATCGAGGAAGGCGACACCATCAAGCTCGACTTGCTGCGGCCCGAGCAACATTTCACCGAACCGCCGCCACGATTTACAGAGGCAAGCCTGGTCAAGACGCTCGAAGAATACGGCATAGGCCGGCCGTCGACCTACGCGAGCATCATTGCGACATTGAAGAATCGTGAATACGTTGAAATGGATGCAAAGCGGTTCCTGCCGACGGACATCGGTCGCATCGTCATCGGCTTCCTGACTGAACATTTCACGCAGTATGTGGATTACGATTTCACGGCGAACCTGGAAGACGATCTCGATCTGGTTTCTCTCGGTGAGAAAGACTGGGTACCGCTGCTGGAGAAATTCTGGAAGCCATTCCAGGCGCTTTGTATCGATAAAGAAGCGTCAGTGACTCGTGAGCAGGTGGCCCAGGCTCGCGAGCTCGGTACCGATCCGAAAAGTGGCAAGCCGGTCACTGTTCGCATGGGCCGTTACGGTCCTTTCGTACAAATCGGCACCAAGGACGATGAAGAAAAACCGAAGTTTGCCGGTTTGCGTCCCGGTCAGAAGATGGCGGAAATCGATCTTGAAACCGCGATGGCCCTATTCAAGCTTCCGCGCACGCTCGGCGAGACTGAAGATGGCTTGCCTGTGTCAGCCAGTGTCGGTCGATTTGGTCCTTATATTCGCTACGGTGACAAGTACGTTTCCATGAAGGACGACGACCCGTACACAGTCGAACTTTCGAGAGCGCTGGAACTCATCGCGGAAAAGATTCTGGTCGATGCGAACCGCATTATTCTGGACTTCGAAGAACAGGGTATTCAGGTTTTGAACGGCCGCTACGGTCCGTACATTACGAACAAGGAAAAAAACGCTCGTGTCCCAAAAGATCGCGAACCCAAATCGCTGACGCTGGCAGAGTGCCTGGAGTTACTCGAAGCCGCTCCAATACGTGGCCGCCGTGGCGGGAAGAAGACCAGCAAAAAGACCACTGAGACGAAAGCTAAAAAGGTTGTCAAGAAAAAGGCAGCGAAGAAAAAAACCAAGAAGAAAAAAGCCAGCAAGAAGAAGGCTGCAAGGAAAAAGCCCCCTTCCGGGGACAGCAAATAGCCCCCTTCCGGGGACAGCAAAGATCAAGCAAGGCTAAGGACTAACGCATGCTGATTGCCGACAAAGCCGCGAAAGTATTGCGTAGCGGTGGCGTCATTGCTTATCCGACCGAGGGCGTGTTCGGGCTCGGCTGCTTGCCAGGGGATATCGACGCCGTACAGCGGCTGTTGCAGATCAAGCAGCGCGACGCGTCGAAAGGTCTCATTCTGATCGCTGCCAGTGCAGCACAATTTGAAGGGTGGATAGCGTTGCCCGGCGCTGCCGCGCTGCCCGACCCCGACCCGCAAAACCCCATCACATGGATAGTTCCAGCAGGAAACAAGGTCGCGCCTGCTGTTCGGGGCAACAATGAGGGCATTGCGGTCCGCATAACCACGAATCCTGTTGCCCAATCTATCTGTAACGCGCTGGCGTCGCCGATCGTTTCGACCAGCGCCAATCTGAGCGGCCAACCGGTAGCGCACAATCTATCCGCGCTTCGCCGCCAATTCGATGATCTAGTAGACTACATTGTGCCAGGACGCTGTGGGCCCTCTAGCGGGCCATCAGAAATTCGCGACCTGCAAAGCGGGAACATACTGCGACCGCGCTAATACGAGCACCGAATTTTGAGCAATATCGATCAGGTAAAAGACTATTTGCTGGCCTTGCAGAATCGCATTTGCGCCGAGCTGCAAGAGCTGGATGGTGAGGCTGAGTTTGCGCATGACCGCTGGGAGCGTGCCGCCGGTGGTGGTGGCGAGAGTCGCGTGTTGGCGGATGGGCGGATTTTTGAGCAAGCGGGCGTCGGTTTTTCGCATGTTTTCGGTGAGCAGATGCCAGCATCCGCGACGAAACACCGTCCGGAACTTGCCGGCAAACAATTTCAGGCAGTCGGCGTATCTCTGGTCCTGCACCCGCGTAATCCCTATATCCCAACGACGCACGCGAATTTTCGTTTTTTCAACGCGGGCGGAAAGAATCCGATCTGGTGGTTTGGCGGTGGCTACGATTTGACGCCGTATTATCCATTCCACGAAGACGTTGTGCATTGGCACAAAACGGCAAAAGCGTCCTGCGATCCGTTTGGCGAGGCCTTATACCCGCGCTACAAAAAATGGTGCGACGAATATTTCTACCTGAAACACCGTGACGAGACGCGCGGCGTTGGTGGCCTGTTCTTCGATGACTTGAACGAGCCGGATTTCGAGGCAAGCTTCGGATTTCTGAAGTCCGTCGGCGACAGCTTCCTCGAGGCGTACGTTCCTATTGTGAATCGACGCTGCGATCATCCTTACGGCAATCGACAGCGCGATTTCCAGCTGTATCGCCGTGGACGATACGTCGAATTCAATCTTATCTATGACCGCGGCACCCTGTTCGGCCTGCAGTCGGGTGGCCGAACCGAATCGATCCTGATGTCGCTGCCACCGCAGGTACGATGGCAGTACGGCTGGCGACCTGAACCGGGATCGCCCGAAGAAACACTGTATCTCGATTATTTGCAAGCCCATGACTGGCTTGGGGTTTCCTCATGAACGTAGCGCTGCGACCGTTTCACCTGGCGTTGCCGGTAACCGACCTTGGCGCTTCCGAGGCCTTCTATTGCGGGCTGCTCGGGTGTGCAAAAGGTCGTACCGCGTCCCGCTGGATCGATCTGAATTTCTTTGGCCACCAGGTCACTTTGCATCTGGTTGACACCAGTGACGCTGCGGCAGCCGCGAATCCTGTCGATGGCGACTCAGTGCCGGCGCGGCACTTCGGTATCGTGCTCGAAATGGCCGATTGGCAATCACTGGCGGCCCGCCTTGAGGAAGCAAACAGCAAATTTCTAATCTCTCCCCGGATTCGCTTCAAAGGCGAAGTCGGCGAACAGGCTACTCTCTTTATCCTTGATCCCTGTGGCAATGCTCTGGAATTCAAGAGCTTCGCCGATACGACGCAACTTTTTGCGACATGAGGGCATAATTCGGGAGAAGCGGACAAACGGACGCAGAAATATGAAAATCATAGCCAGACAACGGGCAGCGCTAGCGGGTGTCGCTTTGGCTGCACTTGCCAACGCATCTGTCGTCAAGGCGTCGACGCATGCAGAACAGCAGGCCACGGCTGAGGCCGATCATCACAGCAGCGCGATCGTCATCGAGCGACAGGCACCCGACAATCCGCGCCACCGTCCGCGCAAGACACAAGAAGCCTGGGTACAAATGAGCTACGTCGTCACCGCTGACGGTCGAGCAATTGACCCGATTATCACTAATTCAAGCGGTGGTAGCAGTTACGAGCGTGAGGTCCGCGAGGTAACCGGGCGCTGGCGCTTCGAGCCGACTGACAACCAGCGGGAACTGCCCTACAACATTGTGGACGCGCGCTTCACAGTTCTCGGCAGGGGCAAAGGCACGACCCGAAAGTTTGCTCGATACGCGCAGCACATCATGAAAAACCTGCACGCCGAAAAACCTGCGGCAGCTCGTGGTGTCGCAGACGAAGCGCTTCGGATTGGCGGCTGGAGCCTTTACGAGTCGACCATACTTTGGTTAATGGTCGGCCGGATTGAAGGCGCTGAAGGTGATGACGTCGAGAAGCTTGAAATGTACCGGCGCGGGCTCGCCGTGAGTGACGACCTCTCCTTGAGATCAAATGCGCGCGTGGACCTTTTGGAGGAGATTTTCGAGCTCGAATCCCAATTTGGTCAGTTCGCAGCTGCGATTCGGACGTTCACAGCGCTCAAGGCGGTACGCGGCAGTGCCGACGCGGTCCAGCGGCTGTCAGCTCGCGCTGACGAGATCATGGTGCTTATTGAACGTGATCCAGAGATAGTGGCTCAGGCAACGATCATGAACCCCTGTGACTGCGAGGAAGGTCAGCCGCTTTGGGATTATTCGCCGGTACGCCGAACATTTTCCTTCGCAAATATCGTTGGCAACGTCCAACGCTTCGAGGCGCGCTGCGAGCAACAGCGAATCAGCGATGACGTGCGACCGGACCAGACCTGGACGCTGGGCAAGGATTCGGGGTTTTGCCGCATCTTGGTCTTCGGCGATGACAATGCCACGTTCGACTTTCTCGAGCACTTGCCAGACAATGACGATAACAGTGCGGCAAACACGACTACGGTTGCGAGAAATCATGTCCTGGATAGAAGAAGTCGAAGTCAGTGAGGCTGAAGGCACGCTAGCCGAAACCTATGCCGCGTTAATCAGGCAGCGCGGAAAAGTTTCGAACATTCTTAAGGTTCACAGCCTTAATCCTGACGCGATGGGTAATCATCTCGACCTGTACATGACGATTATGTTTGGCAAGTCAGGGTTAAG
>JALHUQ010000331.1 GCA_022866645.1 Woeseiaceae bacterium
AAGTGCCAGGTCTGTTTTGCCCCTATAGCTGTGATAATGCTCAACGACCGACTGATCCGTAAGCATCTGATCAACAAATACGTCGAAGTCAGCTCGTGAAAATGGCGTCAGCCGCAATCGGGCAGTTTCAATCATGTTTCATTGCTTCGCCAACCATGCATCCATGCGTTGTTCCAGCAGGTCGAGAGGCAACGCCCCTGCACCCAGTAACTCATCGTGGAATGCGCGAATGTCGAAGTCTTCTCCCAGCTGCTGTTTGGCACGCTCACGTAACGTCAACATTTTCATTTGCCCGATTTTATAGGCAAGGGCTTGCCCCGGGTTACCGATATAGCGATCGATTTCATTGATGATGTCGAGTTCGGTTTTTGCAGCATTGTCTTTGAAAAAATCGATCGCCTGCTGGCGTGTCCAGCCTTTGTAGTGCAATCCGGTATCGACGACGAGTCGCACGGCGCGCCACATATCGTAGGTAAGCTGCCCGAATCGCGAGTACGGGTCTTTGTAAAGACCCAGGTCGTAGCCCAGACGTTCGCTATACAGCCCCCAGCCCTCGACAAACGCGGTGAACCACATATAGCGGCGAAACATCGGCACCTCCTTCAGTTCCTGCTGCAAGGCAATTTGCAGGTGATGACCGGGCATTGCTTCATGAACACTGAGCACCTCGATCTCATACTTCGGACGTACCTCCGGGCGATACAGATTTACCCAGTAGATGCCGGCGCGACTGCCATCGGCAGCCGGGTCTGAGTAATAGGCTGTCGTCGTGTCCGGTGCGATCGAATCGGGGATGGGTTTTACCCCGTAGGGCATGCGCGGCAGTTTTCCAAACAGTCGTACGAGCTCGGGATCGATGCGCTTGCAGGTCGCGAGATACGCTTCGTACAAGTCATCCGGGTTGTCGAAGTAGAACTGCGGGTCCGTTCTAAGGAAAACGAGAAACTCCTGGAAGCTACCTTCGAATCCGACCTCTTTGATAACCTGATCCATTTCGCCGCGGATGCGTTTGACCTCTTCGAGTCCGATTCGATGAATGTCGTCCGGCGTCATTCGCGTTGTCGTGTATGAGCGCGTTAGCTGCTCATACCAGGCCTTGCCGTTCGGTAGTGCCGACTGACCAACGCTGTCGCGAGCTTCCGGCAGGTACTTCTGATTGAAATAGCGGTCCAGCTTTTTGTAGGCAGGCAGAACCGATTTTTCCAGGGTTTCGGTCGCCTCCGCGCGCAGGCGTTCACGATCAGCCGCAGAAAAGGACTCTGGCAACTCCTCGAAGACGCGGAAGAACGGGCTTTCATTCGCGTACTCAACCAGCTGCATTTTGAGCTGATTGGGAATACGCTCCATGAGGATTTTTGGCGGCATATAGCCGGACTTCCGGCCCGTTTCCGCGAGGTCGATTTCTTGCTCAATCAGATCTTTGATCTTGCCAAGTCGTGCCAGCCAATCGTCGTAATCCTCAACGGTTTCGAGTCGCAACTGATTGCTAATGTTGTGGAGTGTCTGAATACCGCCGCTATGTGAAAACGGCATCAGGAAATCCTTGAACTGATGTTCGTCCACGGCATCCTGCAATTGCCGGCGAAAGAGTTCGTGGTTGAGCTGGTCGTCGGCGGATAATGCGCCGCGATCGATGGCGTACACCCGCTGCAGGAATTCTCTGCTTTGCTGGTGTCGTCGTTCGATTGCTTCCAGACTTTCGTCCTGCCACTGGTCGTTAAAACGTCGGTCACCGTTCATCGACGCATTGACGGGGTCGTTAGCGAGGTGCGCTTCCCAGTGCTCATCGAGCAGCGTCGCAAAATCAGTGCTTGCGTCGGCGAAAGCGGTCCCGGAGCCGATGATGGTTAGAGCGGTCAGACATATTGTGGGTGTTTTCATAGCGGAGGCCCCGATTCGATTGCCCGGCATTGTCACTGTCGGAGCTGCCGCTGGCAACCTGTCGCACACTTGGCTATGATGCGCGCACTGATCAATAGCGTGCTCAGAAGAGACCTCATTTCATCGAGGCGCCGAAGGCGCAACACGCCCGGAAACGCTCAGGCAGAAGGACTGAGTACGCTGATTAGCTCTGGAGAGCGGCCGAGACGGCCCACCGAAGGGGAAAGTGGTTCGGAAGAATCATTGATCTCTCAGGTAGCAAAGGACAGAGGGGTGGCAGACCGCTTGCGTCTGCCGTCCTTTTTTTTTGCGCTTAAACTTGAGAGTTGAAACCGAATGGGATCCAGGACACCGCTTTACGACAATCACCTTGCAGCCGATGCGCGGGTCGTGGATTTCGGCGGCTGGGACATGCCGCTGCACTACGGTTCGCAAAAAGAAGAACACCACGCAGTCCGTCAGAATGCCGGTGTATTCGATGTATCGCATATGACCATCGTCGATCTGTCCGGCGCGCGCGTCCGGGAATTCCTGCAACGCCTGGTCGCGAACGACGTCGCAAAGCTGAAGGACCACGGCAAGGCACTTTATACCTGCATGCTGAATGCCGACGGCGGAGTGATCGACGATCTGATTATCTATTTCATGGGTGCCACGGACTATCGTCTGATCGTCAACGCCGCGACCCGCGAAAAAGACCTCGCCTGGATACGCGAGCAAGCGGCTCAATACGACGTCGCCGTCGTTGAGCGAGCCGAATTGGCCATGGTCGCTGTGCAGGGGCCGAATGCCCGAAATCTTGCCGCACCTTTGATCGACGCCAGGTACCGGGCAGCGGCACTCGCGCTAAAGCCTTTTTATGGCCTGCAGGCAGGCGGTGTGTTTATCGCACGGACCGGGTACACGGGCGAAGACGGCTGGGAAATCTGCATGCCGGCCGCGGACGCCCCCGCGTTCTGGGACCAACTGTTGGCAGCAGGGGTCGCGCCTTGCGGCCTCGGCGCTCGCGACACCCTGCGCCTGGAGGCCGCCATGAATTTGTACGGCACGGACATGGACGAGTCCATCTCGCCGTTGGAGGCGGGTCTGGAGTGGACCATCGCCTGGGAGCCGGAGAATCGCGACTTCATCGGTCGAGCGGCGCTTGAGGCCTTACGTAACTCCCCGGATCGACAGCGCTTCGTCGGCCTGCTATTGGAAGATAGAGGCGTGATAAGAAATCACCAAAAGGTCCTTGTAGATGGGTTTGGTGAGGGCGAGATCACGAGTGGTGGCTATTCGCCGACCATCGACAAATCCATTGCGCTGGCCCGCGTGCCGGCGGGCGACTACGACCGCGCACAGGTCGAAGTCAGGGGCAAACTGTTGAACGTACGCATCGTCAATACGCCGTTCGTTCGCAATGGTCAGATTCGAATCGACATTTAAGGGAGAGCAGCGATGGATGAGTTACCTGGAGATCTTTTGTACACAGTAGAGCACGAGTGGCTGCGGCGGGAAGACGATGGCTCTGTAACCATCGGCATAACCGATCATGCGCAGGGCGCATTGGGCGATCTTGTTTATGTCGAGTTGCCGGAAGTGGGACAGGATGTTGAGGAGGGCGGTGAGATGGCCGTGGTTGAATCGGTTAAAGCCGCCTCTGATGTTTACGCCCCGATCGCCGGCGAAATTGTTGAGATTAACGAAGCTCTTGCGGATGACCCGGAGACCATCAATTCGGACCCGTACGGGGAAGGCTGGATCGTACGCATGCAGCCCGCTGACGCGATCGACGAGGAAGCTCTGATGTCGCCAAATGATTACCAGCAGTTCCTCGACGAACTGGACGACTAGGCCTCCGCCAAGGATAAGCAATGCCCTTTATACCGCACACAGAGAAAGACACGAGCGAAATGCTGAAGGTGATCGGCGTCGAATCCCTTGCCGATTTATGTGACGAGATTCCGGCCGAACTGAAGATTGAGCATCTCGAGCACGTGCCCGAGGCGCTCAGTGAGATGGAAATCTCGAGGCTGATGCGACAACGCGCGAAACTGGATGGTTCACCAATGTGTTTTATCGGTGCCGGTGCCTACGAGCATCACATACCGACGGCCGTCTGGGATATTGCGACGCGTGGTGAGTTTTACAGCGCGTACACGCCCTACCAGGCCGAGGCCAGTCAAGGCACGCTGCAGACTATCTACGAGTATCAAACGATGATCACCGAGCTTACAGGGCTCGACGTCAGCAATGCTTCGTTATACGACGGTGCCTCGGCGCTGGCCGAAGCCAGTTTGATGGCTGTACGGTCCAATCGTCGGGTAAAAACGGCTCGCATACTGCTGGCACCCGGTGTGAATCCCGTCTACCAGCAAGTGGCAGAGGCGATTGCCGGCGCGCAGGGCCTGACATTCGAGCGGCTGCCGCAGAATGTCGCGAGCGGCAATGTCGATTTTGATCGCTTGCCAGCAGGCCGGGAACCCGTCGCCGTAGTTGTTCAGCAACCCTCTTTCACCGGTACGCTGGATGATGTGGACCGTCTGACTGACTGGGCACACGCCGAGGGCGCGTTGTTAATCAGCATCGTGAATCCTACCTCGCTCGCAATCCTAAGGCCTCCGGGACAATGGGGCGAACAGGGCGCCGACATAGCCATTGGTGAAGGTCAGCCGCTGGGGATTCCGATGTCGTCCGGCGGACCGTATTTCGGTTTCATGACCTGTCAGCAACAACACGTTCGTCAGATGCCCGGTCGAATCGTCGGACGTACGACGGATCTGGACGGTAAGCCCGGTTTTGCGCTGACGCTGCAGGCGCGCGAACAACATATCCGCCGTTCGAAAGCGACTTCGAACATTTGCACCAATCAAGGCCTGATGGTGACTGCTGCGACAATTTATATGTCGCTGCTCGGTTACGAAGGCCTGGTTAATGTCGCGAATACCTCGCATGCCAATACGATGGCGCTTGCCGAAGGACTTACCCGTATCAAGGGCGTCACACGGCTCTACGACGGACCCTGCTTCCACGAAGTCGCGTTAAAGCTGGATCGACCGGTAGCGCCGTTACTGACGGCACTGGCTGATCGCGACATTCTTGGCGGTTTCGATTTGACGTCATTTGTCGGAACAGATGCCTTGTTGGTCTGTGCGACAGAAACTAAAACGCAGGCCGACATTGAGGCATACGTCGCGGCCTTTGCCGATGTCATGGCTGCCCGCGGCGACTAGCAGGAAACCACGTGTCGAGAATTCATTACAAGAACGCGAGTTACCATACGCACGGCGATTTGCCGGCCATAGGCAGTCGAGCCGCAGACGTTTCGCTCGTTAATACGGAACTGCAAAACGTTTCGTTCGCGAACTGGACGGGGCTTCGCAAGGTGCTGAACATTTTCGTCAGCATTGATAACGACGTGTGCGCGAAATCAGTGATGGAGTTTGATCGACTTGCCGGCCAGACTGAAGACGTGGCCCTGTTGATGGTGTCCTACGATCTGCCGTTCGCACACAAGCGGTTTCAGCAGGAACACGGACTGACGCATGTCGTTGGGCTTTCTGCCATTCGCCATGCCGGCTTCGGCGAAAATTATGGTGTGCAAATCGTTGATGGCCCGTTGGCGGGTATGTTTTCCCGCGCGGTGGTCGTCCTTGACGAGAACAACACGGTCGTGCACCGCGAACATATCGAAGATATCACCACGGAACCGGATTACCGCGCGGCTTTCCGCGCACTTGGAATCGAACTAGATGAATAGACCAACGAGCAGCGAGCTGATTTTCGACAAGTCACGCTCTGGACGACGTGCATTTGCGCAGGCACCTTTCAAGGCCCCAACTTCCGCCATTCCGGCGTCAATGTTGCGGACGGACAAGCCGCGACTACCCGAAGCATCAGAGCTGCAAACCGTACGCCACTTTACGCGTTTGTCGCAAATGAATTTCTCCATCGATACCCAGTTCTACCCGCTGGGCTCGTGCACGATGAAATACAACCCAAGAGCATGTAACGCCCTCGCTCTGTTGCCGGAATTCGCGGGACGGCATCCGCTGGGTCCCGTCAGCCATGGCCAGGGATTCCTCGCTTGCATGTTCGAGCTACAAGAAATGTTGAAAGACGTCACGGGCATGAAGGGCGTCTCACTGACACCGATGGCAGGCGCACAGGGCGAGTTCGCGGGCGTTGCGATGATCAGGGCGTATCACGCGGCACGTGGTGATCACGACCGCAACGAAATTATTTGTCCCGATGCGGCGCACGGCACAAATCCGGCGACGGCGACCATGTGTGGCTGTGTAGTCGTAGAGATTCCTACCAACGCTGAGGGTGATATCGATTTCGTCGCGCTGAAAGCGGCAGTCGGACCAAAGACGGCCGGCATCATGCTGACGAACCCGTCAACTCTGGGCGTATTCGAACGGCGCATTAAAGAAGTCGCGGACGTTGTTCACGATGCAGGGGGGCTGCTGTATTACGACGGCGCCAACCTTAACGCAATTCTCGGCAAGGTGAGGCCGGGCGATATGGATTTTGATGTCATCCATATGAATCTTCATAAGACATTCTCCACTCCACACGGCGGCGGCGGTCCAGGATCCGGCGCGGTCGGCGTTAATAGTCGATTGCTACCCTTCCTGCCGATACCTGTCGTCGGCAGGAAAGAAGTCTCACGCCAAGGGTGCGCAGGTGGTGAGACGGTCTATGACTGGCTCACCGAAAAAGACTTGCCGCAAAGCATAGGCCGACTGTCCGGCTTTATGGGTAACGCCGGCGTCCTGCTACG
>JALHUQ010000332.1 GCA_022866645.1 Woeseiaceae bacterium
GCGGCTTTGGAAATATTGCCGTAACTCTTTGTGAGCGCGACGCGTATCGCTTTCGATTCCGCGGTTTGTCGGACTTCACGAAGATTGAGCGACTCTACATCGTCCACGCCAGCGGCGATTCCCAGGTCAGCTGATGTGACCATCTTGCCATCGGCCATGATGACCGCGCCTTTGATCTTGTTTTCAAGCTCGCGGACATTTCCCGGCCATGCATAGGCCTCGATGGCGGTGATAGCATCATCCGCAAATCCATTGATCGCCCGCCGTTGTTGCTTGCTGTATTTTTGCAGCAGGTTACGGGCGAGTATCAGACGACCTTCTTCGCGATCACGGAATGGAGGAATGTTGATGGTAATTTCACTGACGCGATAATAGAGGTCATCGCGGAAGAGACCTGCCTTGATAAGCTCTGCAGGATTATGGTTGGTGGCACACACGACGCGAACGTCGACAGGGATTTCCTGACGGCCGCCGACGCGTTCAATGACGCGCTCCTGAAGAAAACGCAGCATCTTCGCCTGCAACGCAATCGGCATATCGCCGATCTCATCAAGAAACAGCGTACCGCCGTTCGCGAGTTCGACTTTGCCGATGGCTTGTTTGTGCGCACCGGTAAACGCTCCCTTTTCGTGCCCGAATAATTCAGACTCGAGCAGGTTTTCAGGAATCGCGGCGCAGTTGATCGCGACGAAATTTTTGTCGGCGCGTGGACTGAGTCGGTGCAATGCACGTGAAAGCAATTCTTTGCCCGTACCACTCTCGCCGAGCAACAAGGTCGTAACGTCCGTCGGCGCGATTTTTTCGATCATGCGACAGACAGCGAGCATGCCGGCACTCGCGGCGACGATGCCATCGAGCGGCGATTCGTTGACCTGGTATTGCAAGCGACGATTCTCAGCTTCGAGTTCTGAAATACTGAACGCACGATCGACGAGCAATTTCAGTGTGTCGGTGTCGACCGGCTTTTCGTAAAAATCGTAGGCGCCCTGCGCAATGGCGGTCAGCGCGTTTTCCTGATCGCCGTTGCCCGTAACGACGATGACTTTGGTATGCGGCGCTAACTTGAGTATCTCGGCCAGCGTTGCGAACCCCTCTTCCACGCTTTCGGGCTTCGGCGGCAAGCCGAGATCCTGCAAGACGACAGCCGGCTCGTTGCGACGCAGCTCTGCGATCGCCGCCTCACGATTCTCCGCCGTATAGACGTCATAGCCCTCAAAACACCACCGAAGCTGGTTCAGGAGACCGGGGTCGTCCTCGACAATCAGAAGTTTTCTGGCTTGATCGCTCATAGTGTCCTTGACGCTAGCATTGCCGAGGCCCCGGATGATGCCACGAAGCGCGACCGCTTGGCAGCAGATGGGTCACACCCAGTAGCGTGAACCGTGCCAGGTGACAGAGTTATGGTGACAGTGACCTTAACTCGTCTACAGGGTTCGGGAGCTGGCCACGATGCCGCCGTCTACCGGTATGACAGCGCCGGAAACGTAGGCTCCCGCTTTCGACGCCAGATAAATGGCGACTCCCGCCATGTCGGCGGGCTCTCCCCAGCGTTTTAACGGCACGTTGCGGGTAATTTCATCGCCAAAAGCTTTTTGGACTCCGGCTGTCATTTTGCTGGGGAACGGCCCGGGAGCGATCGCGTTGGCGGTGATGTAGCGATCCGCCAGGTGCGAAGCCATCGTGCGCGTCAGGTGATGCACAGCCGCTTTGCTGGGACCGTAGGAGTAAGTGCCCATCTTGTTGACGTTGAGACCGTCTATCGAACCGACGTTAATGATGCGAGCGGGATCTTCGGCCGATGCCGACGCTTCCAGCAATGGCAATAATGCCTGCGTCAAAAAGAACGGGCCTTTGAGGTTGATATCCATGACCTTGTCCCAGGCAGCCTCCGGAAATTCCTCGATGGAAGCGCCCCATGTCGCGCCGGCATTGTTCACCAGTATGTCGAGACGGCTCTCGCGCGACTTGATCGCATCCGCCAGCGCTTGAATCCCCTCCATCGTCGACAGGTCTGCGGGAATCGAGATGCACTCGCCCTGCTCCGACAAGCGCTTCGCGGTCGCATCACAGGCATCTGCTTTGCGAGCTGAAATGTAGGTCCTGACGCCGTTCGCGACGTAGCCTTCGGCGATCATCTCACCAATGCCCCGTGAACCACCCGTTACCAAGGCGATCTTGCCACTCACATCAAATAGATTCTTCATGCGCCGAAGTCTAGCAAAGGAATGTACTAAAGGGTGTCGCCGGGTAGAATGCGGTGACAATCGGAATGAAAAACCAGAATCAAGGGGTCACCATGAAACGCCTGAATCTCACTGCCGTGCTTCTGGCACTGGCTGTTATGCCTGTATTCGCGGCCGACGAGGAAATACCCGAACCCGGCTTCAATGAGGCAACCTTTAAAGGCCTCGAATTTCGCAGCATTGGTCCGGCATTCATGTCCGGGCGCGTCGCAGACATCGCCATACATCCGGAACGGCAAAGTACCTGGTACGTCGGAGTCGGCAGCGGCGGCGTCTGGAAAACCGAAAATCGCGGCACCACATGGACACCAATCTTCGAAAACGAAGATGCCTATTCCATCGGCTGCATAACCATCGATCCGAACAACCCGAACACAGTCTGGGTTGGCTCCGGCGAGAACGTTTCAGGACGTCACGTGGGCTATGGATCGGGCGTGTTCCGCAGCCGCGACGGCGGTCAGAGCTGGGAGAACCTCGGCCTTAAGAATTCCGAGCATATCGGCATGATTCGCGTCGACCCGCGCGATTCGAACACGATTTTCGTCGCGGCGCAGGGACCGCTGTGGTCCGGCGGTGGCGACCGCGGCCTGTACAAGTCGACTGACGGCGGTCAGAAGTGGCGCAAGGTGCTGGGCGACGGTCTTGGCAACACGGATACGGACGATCAATACACGGGTGTCTCGGAAGTCCATATGGACCCGCGTAACCCGGATGTCATGTATGCCGTGAGCTGGCAGCGCCTGCGCAGCGTGGCCGTGCTCATGGACGGCGGTCCGGGCACCGGCATCCACAAATCAGAAGATGGCGGCGAGACCTGGCGTGAGCTGACGACAGGTCTGCCAGAAGAAAATCGCGGCAAAACCGGCGTCGCAATTTCGCCGCAGAATCCAGATGTTATCTACGCGACAATCGAACTTGCGAATCGTAAAGGTGGTTTCTTTCGCTCCGCGGATGGCGGTGAGTCCTGGGAAAAGAAAAACGAATACATCTCGGGCGGCACAGGACCGCACTACTACCAGGAAATCTTCGCCAGCCCGCACCAGTTTGATCGCGTCTATCAGATGGACGTGCAGATGCACGTTACGAATGACGGCGGCGCAACTTTCACGGATCTGACACACGAAAACAAACACTCCGATCACCACGCGCTGGCGTTTGATCCTAACGATAAGGACTACCTGATCGTCGGCGTCGATGGCGGACTCTACGAAACGTATGATCTTGGCAAGACCTGGCGCTACATTGCGAACCTGCCAACCACCCAGTTCTACAAAGTCGCAGTGGACTACGACGAGCCGTTCTACAACGTCTACGGCGGCACACAGGACAACAACAGTCAGGGCGGCCCGTCGCGCACGATGGATGTGACCGGTATCCGCAACTCCGACTGGTGGGTAACGCTGTTTGCGGATGGCCATCAGTCCGCTGTCGACCCCAACAATCCGGACATCATTTATGCCGAGTGGCAACAAGGTAATTTGACGCGGGTCGACCGGAAAACCGGCGAGATCGTGTACATCCGACCGCAGCCGGCCGAGGGCGAGCCGCTCGAACGCTTCAACTGGGATTCGCCCATCCTGATCAGTCCGCACGACTCGAAGACGCTGTTTTACGCGTCGCAGCGCGTCTGGAAGAGTGATGACTACGGCGACAGCTGGACGGCCATCAGCGGCGATATCACCCGCAATGAGAACCGCACAGAGCAAGCCATCATGGGTCGGACCTGGAGTTACGACGCGCCATGGGATTTGTATGCCATGTCGATGTTCAACACGACGACGTCGTTGTCCGAGTCACCGCTGGTCAAAGGACTCATCTACGCGGGCACGGACGACGGCATCATCCAGGTAACCGAGGACAACGGCCAAACGTGGCGCAAGATCGACAAGCTGCCCGGCGTGCCGAATCGCTTCTTCGTTAACGACATCAAAGCCGACTTGTACGATGCGAACACGGTTTACGTTGTCGTGGATGACCACAAGAACGGTGACTACTCGCCCTACATACTGAAGAGCGAAAACCGCGGCCGCACCTGGAAAAGCATTGCCAGCAACCTGCCGGAACGTCATGTGCTGTGGCGCGTGGTGCAGGATCACGTGAAACCCGGACTGATGTTCCTCGGCACCGAGTTTGGTGTGTTCTTTACGGTCAATGGCGGCGGCGAATGGACCAAACTCAAAGGCGGCAGTCCGAACATCCCGTTCCGCGATCTCGTCATTCAGAAACGTGAGAATGATCTGGTTGGCGCAACCTTTGGGCGCAGCTTTTACGTCCTCGATGACTACTCTGCATTGCGCGACGTCACCACCGACATGTTGAAAAATGACGTGACACTGTTCCCTGTGCGGAAGGCACCCTGGTATGTGCCGAAACGCAAACTCGGCTGCGGCGAGCCCTTATGCACAGGCAGCCAGGGCGACAGTTACTTCGTCGCCCCGAATCCGGACTTCGGCGCGAATTTCACCTATTACCTGCCGGACGGTTTGCAGACGAGTCAGCAGTCCCGGCGCGAGGTCGAGAAAAAACTCGAGGCCAGGAA
>JALHUQ010000333.1 GCA_022866645.1 Woeseiaceae bacterium
GTTTGTTGGTCGTCCTCGCTATCGTCGGACTCGACAAGTTCAAAATCGATGACCCCGTCGGTGCCATCTCTGTACACGGTGTTGTCGGAATCTGGGGTTTGCTGGCGGTCTGCATTTCCAACCCGGAAGCGAGTTTGCTCACCCAACTCATGGGCATCGCCTGCATCTTTGGCTGGGTGTTTGCCACGAGCTTCGTTGTCTGGTTCATCCTCAAGAAGACCGTCGGTATCCGCGTCTCCGAGGAAGAAGAGTACGAGGGCGTCGATATCAGCGAATGTGGCCTCGAGGCTTACCCGGAATTTACCGCAGCCGAGTGACATAACGGTCTTTTCCACTTGACTGATTATTTTTATTAATATCAGTTACTTAGCGGGCCTTCGGGCCCGCTACTTTATTTTTACGACTGGGAAAATGCCCGGTTTCGCCTGTGATCGCGGTCACAATAATTTGACTTTATCCGTGCTCTAATAACGGCATGAAAATTCAAACCTTCTTGACCGGCTTTGCCGCTCTCGCCATCACCGTCAGCAGCGCTGTGTACGCTGACGAAATTTATAAGTGGACTGACGAAGATGGCAATGTCCATTACGAGGACCGCCCGTCGGGCGAGCCTTCGGAACAGCGTTTGCAGTTTTCGTACAATCGCACCGACAGCACCGCCGTAGATGAGCGGGTAAAAGCGCAGCGCGATGTCGCGAACACGCGTCTCGAGGCCAGAGCCGACAAGGACGCGGAAGATCAAACAATCGCCGAAGAGCGCGCTGCTGCGGAGAAGAAATTGGAGCAATGCCAACAATATCGCGCCAGCTTGAAAGTCATGCTTGAGTCGCGTCGCGTGTACCGCGAAGACGAAGCAGGTGAGCGTACCTACCTCGACGATACAGCGAGAGCAGAAGCGCGTACAAAGACTGAAGAGCTCATCAAGGAAACCTGCAGCAGCTGATATTCGATGGTGAGGCCTGGTACCTCACACTAGATTCGCTGCTGGCGTTACAATAGGTGCTTGCGTAACAGGAGCGCCGGTTTGATCGCCGCCAAGAACCCCAACAACGACTCTGCTCAGGCATATCTGCCTGATTTCTGTGCGGCCGGCACGCTCTTTATCATCGTGCTCGTTGCGGAACTGATAGCGTTCGCCCTGACACTCGCCTCCTATGGCTCCGATCAACAGTTCCTGATCGAACTTTCTAAAACGTCTTTCATGATTCTCTGGATCGCGTTGCTGGGTACCGCGCTGATGTGCCAACTCAAGGCGTATCTCGAGCGCGCTGGGCAAACCCGTGCATTTGTCATCAGCTTCGTCGTTCTTGAACTCATGTGTCTCGCCGTCGCCGAAGGTGCCTGGCAACTCACGCGCATCTTTGGTGAGTCCCTGATCATCGACGACACGCACGCAACGTTCATATTGCGAACCTTCGCGATCAGTTCCATCGTCATCGCTCTTGCCATGCGCTACCTTTATATCTCCAGCGAGTGGCGGCGCAGCGTCGTACTCGAAGCACAAGCGCGAATCAGTGCTTTGCAGGCCTTGATACGACCGCACTTCTTGTTCAACAGCATGAATACGATCGCTTCGTTAACCCGCACCGACCCGGCTCGCGCAGAGGAAGCGGTTGAAGATCTGTCCGATCTGCTACGGGCCAATCTGGGTGGTTCCGCCAATCGATCATCGCTCAAGCAGGAATTCGAAACTGCTGCTATTTATCAGCGTATTGAAAAACTCCGTCTGGGCGATCGCCTCGCCGTGCGTTGGGATATCGCCGCACTGCCGATGCGGGCGCGGATTCCGAGTTTGACTATTCAGCCGCTGCTCGAAAACGCGATTTATCATGGCATCGAGTTGTTGCCGGATGGCGGCGAAGTCCTGGTCACAGGCAGGCAAGACATTGATCGTCTGGAAATCTCGATCTCAAATCCCGTGGCGATCGGTGAAAAGCGCAGCACGGGCGGCAATAAGATGGCGATGTCGAATATTCGGCAGCGATTTGAGCTCGCGTATGAAGGCAAAGCCAGTGTGAAGATTGATGAAGCCAGCGATCGATTCACCGTGACGCTTCGATTCCCATTGGACGTGGCCGAATCATGAGGGTGCTCGTCGTTGATGACGAACAGCCGGCGCGCGAAAGACTCAAGCAGTTGCTGGACGATGAGCCTGCCTATGATTGTGTTGGCGAAGCGGCTAACGGTCGCGATGCCATTCGTCTGTCATCTGAATTGGCACCGGATATTATTTTGCTCGATATCCGCATGCCGGGTATGGACGGCATTGAAACGGCCCACCACCTGAACACGCTGCAAAATCCGCCCGCGATCGTATTCACTACGGCCTATGACGAGTACGCGATCGATGCTTTTGACGCTCGTGCCATCGGTTACGTCCTGAAACCGGTACGTCGTACGCGGCTCACTGCCGCTCTGGAGCACGCATCTCGTTTGGCGCCGAGTACCCTGAAGTCCGTCGCAACGCAGGCAAACATCAGTGCCGCGAGAAAGCATATCTGCGCTCGTGCCCATGGCGAGCTGCGATTGATTCCTATCGTCGACATATTCTGTTTTCGCGCCGATCAGAAATACCTGACCGTCGATCATGTGAATGGCCAGGACCTGATAGACGAATCGCTGACGGCGCTCGCCGAAGAATTTAGCGAAAGCTTTATTCGCATCCATCGAGGTGCACTGGTCGCTATCCGATACATAGAAAGAGTCGAGAAAACTTCAGACGGCAAGAGTCTCGTCATTCTTCGCGACGACTCGCAAGTCGACGACAAAGAGTTGATAATCAGTCGCCGGCATTTGGCAGAAGCGCGCCGGCGCTTGAAAGGAGTCTAGGTCGCTTGAAAATTCGTATTGCAACTCGTAAGAGTGCTCTGGCGCTTTGGCAGGCCAACCACGTTGCGGCTGCGCTGCGCGAGTTGCCAGAAGTTTCCGGCACTGAACTTCTTCCCCTGTCGACGAAGGGCGATGAAATTCTTGATCGCAGTCTGCAAAAGATTGGTGGTAAGGGCTTGTTCATCAAAGAGCTCGAGGTAGCGATGCAAAATGGTGATGCAGACCTCGCCGTGCATTCAATGAAAGACGTGCCCGCGGACATGCCGGATGGATTTTGCCTCGCCGCCCTATTGGCACGGGCAAATCACAAAGATGCCCTGGTCAGCGCCAGCGGAACTCAACTGCAGGACCTGCCGCTGAACGCCCGCATTGGTAGCTCAAGTTTGCGACGTCAGGCCCAGTTAAGAATGCTGCGCCCGGATTTGCGTATTGAGCCACTGCGAGGAAACGTGAATACGCGGCTCGCGAAACTTGAGAACGGCGATTACGATGCGATCATACTGGCGGCAGCAGGACTCGAGCGGCTTGAACTCGACCATCACATCAGCCATCAGTTCTCGCCAGCAGAAATGCTGCCCGCGGCGGCACAAGGCGTACTCGGCATTGAGTGCCTCGCGAGTAACACGAAATTGCGAGCGATACTTGGCAGACTCAGCGATCCGATCTCGGTACTGACAACCTCTGCCGAACGGTCAATCGCCAGAGCGCTCAAGGCCAGCTGCCAGTCGCCAGTCGCAGCGTTTGCCACTATTGACAATGGCACGCTCGAATTGACCGCGCTCGTCGCTCACCCGGATGGTTCGCAGTCCATCAGGGACTCCATTTCCGGGAATGCTGCCGACGCAGCACAATTGGGGGAGACATTGGCGGCGCGCCTCATCAAAAATGGCGCACGCGAATTGCTGGATTCTATTGAGGCGTCTCATGACTGACACCCCACTGCACGGGGTTGGCGTTCTCGTCACTCGTCCGCGCGCACAGGCCGCCGAGCTGATGGTAGCGATACAGAGCAAAGGCGGCACAGCGATATCGTTTCCCGTTATTGAAATCGTGCCGCGAGATGAATCGGCGATCATGTCCGATGCTCGTGCCCTGCCCAAGCCCGACATCGCTTTGTTTGTCAGCCGCAATGCGGTCTACCACGGACTCGCCTATGCCGAGGGGGCGATGAAGGGAGCTACGGGCCCAACGACGGCTGCGGCTATTGAATCGGCCGGCCAAACAGTAGAGATCAAGCCAGTGCAGGGCTACGACAGTGAAAGCTTGCTCGCGGAACCGGCTTTACAGGACGTGGCCGGCAAGCAAGTACTGATCCTGCGCGGCGGTGACGGCCGGGAACTGCTGGCCACTACACTCGTGGAGCGCGGTGCCAGCGTCCATTATCTGTCGGTCTATGAGCGTCGACTTCCGGACAATAGTCGCAAATTACTCGCCAGTATCGAAGCGGCGTGGCGCGACGGACGAGTCAACGCAGTAACGATAATGAGCGTCGAGACACTCACAAACCTGATCGCCTTGCTGTCGGACTGGTGTATTCAACAACTTGAAGGCGTACCACTGGTGACTCCGTCAACTCGTGTGATAAAAGAACTGTTAGCTCGTTTCCCGGCCTCAAGGCCTATTTTGGCTGCCGGGCCACAGGCAGATGATATGGTTGACGCGATTATTGGAATACACAGAAGCAACTCCGGAATAGCACCATGAGCGACAATCAAAACGAAATTCAAGCCGGCAATGACGCCGAATTTGCCGCAGAAGACCGCACACCGGCCAAGACTGCTGCTCGTGGCAACGGTACTGCATGGCTCGCCATACTGCTGTCTGTGGTAGCGCTGGCGACGGCTGCTTACATCGCCTTTGAGGACTGGCGATCCGATGATGATTCCGGCGAACTGGACAATCTCGCCAGCATCGAAAGTCTCACCCGACGCGTCGACCAGTCCGGCACGGCACTCGCGGCGCTGGAATCACGAGTGGGGCAGATTAAGCACCCGGATTACGGCGAAGATATAGCTGCTGTGCGTCGTGATGTCGAAGACCAGATTCGCCTGTTGGGTTCGCTGCCCCCGCGCGTGTCAGCCGTCGAGAGTTCCGTCGCCAGCCTCGCCGGTATATCCACCGGCGCACGCGAGACATTTCTTCTGGCAGAGGCCGAATACTATCTGCAAATCGGTAACGCCCAGTTGCAACTCGCGAACAATCCACATCTGGCCGCGCTCGCGCTCGGCATGGCGGATGAACGAGTGACTCAATTGTCGGACCCGGCACTAACGGCCGTACGGCGAGCGATTGCGGATGAGCTCGCAGCGCTTGCGGTCATGAAGAAACCGGATCTTGAGGGAGCGACGCTGACGCTGGCGAGTCTGGCCCGGGTCGTTGAGTCCTTGCCGCTCGCCGGTGAGACGCCAGCGGCTGACGATGCGGTGGACGCCGAGCGCAGCGGTGTCGATCGAGCGTGGAGTTCGATCAAGGACGCAATGTCGGGTCTGGTCAAAGTTACGCCCCCCGATCAGGCGAAACTCGCGCTGGTATCGCCAGACGCCGAGTACTTCTTGCGCAATAATATTGCGTTGCAGCTGCAATCGGCACGACTCGCGCTGCTGCGAGGCGAACAGGCCATTTTCGAACAAACGCTCGATGACACCAGCGCACTGCTCAGTACCTATTTTGACGCCAGCAGCGAACAGGTTGTAAGCGCGCTGCTAACGATCGGAGAAATACGCAAAAACGTATTGACTGCGGCTGCACCCGATATTTCCGAGTCGCTGCGCTTGCTGCGCCAGGTTCGAATATTGCGCGAGAGCGCCGAGTGAAGATTGGCATCATCGTCGTCCTTGCCTTGTTCGCGAGCGCGTTCGCGGCCCATTTTCTGTTATCGGATCCTGGCTATGTCGTCATAAACTTTCGCGGTTATCTCGTCGAGATGTCAGTACCGGTACTCGTATTTCTGACCGCCACGCTCTTTGCACTTATCTGGCTGCTGCGAAAGGTCATCATGGCGCCGCGCCGCATCGGAGCAGCGGCAGGACGCTACCGCTCAGTCCGCTCAGGCCGGAAAATGACACTCGGCATGATCGAGGTTGCAGAAGGCAATTTCGCGCGCGGTGAACGGCTGCTCGCGCGGGCTGCCAGTACGAGTGACTCACCTTTGTTCAACTACCTGCAGGCGGCGCGTGCGGCACATCTTCAGGGTCGCAATGAGCGGCGCGACGAATGGCTGCGGATGGCCTACCAGGAGGTCCCGGAGGCGGCTAATGCGGTATTGCTGACGCAAGCCGAGTTCCAGCTCGACCAGGGACAACTCGAACTGGCGCTTGCTACCCTGCGCCGTCTGGACGAAAACTCCAAAGACCACGGGCATGCGCTGACGCTGATGGGGCGTCTCTACTTCAAGCTGGAAGATTGGTCAGCACTTCGAGACATCCTGCCGCGCGTCACAAAACACGGCCAGGTCAAACCCGAAACGCTGAATGCCTGGACAGTGCGCATCCATCGGGAAACGCTCGACCATGTCAGCGATGGCGATGCGCTTGCGCTCGCCTGGAAGGACGTTCCGAAGGCTCTAAAAACGGACGTCTCGCTACTCGAGTCCTACTTCAAAGCTCTGATGCGAGCCGGGCTGCACGAAAGGGCCGAGAAGGAGTTGACCGCGGCGCTCAAGTCCAGCTGGCGTGGCCCGCTGGTCCGTCTGTTCGGTCTCGTTGAAGGCGCCAACGCCAGCAAACAACTCAAACGCGCCGAAGGCTGGCTCGCCGCCCACAGCGATGACCCGGATCTGTTACTGAGCGCCGCCAGACTGTGCCTGCGCAATGAACTCTGGGGAAAAGCCCGCAGCTACCTGGAAACCATGATCAGCCTCCGCCCGAGTCCGGAGGTGTACCAGGAATACGGCGCCCTGCTGAACCGGCTGGGCGACACAGAAGCAGCCGCTGACGCCTACCGGGATGGCCTGGGCATGGTCGCCGGCAGCAATCTGCCAGCATTGGAATACAAGGCCCACCATTAGGGGCAAGACTACGAGCGAGATCGGGCCCCTATGAACTTATTGAGGTTGGCTGCGTTTCGTTCTTAGCCAGGCGGTGAGCGGCTCCCACTCTTCCCAGTCCGGCCAGGCGAGATACTCCGGTAACTCAAAAATACCGATTCCCCGCGTGTAGGCTCGAACGTAGTTTTGC
Source organism: Woeseiaceae bacterium (assembly GCA_022866645.1). Lineage (GTDB taxonomy): Bacteria > Pseudomonadota > Gammaproteobacteria > Steroidobacterales > Woeseiaceae > UBA1847. The sequence continues at coordinate 7,005 of JALHUQ010000333.1, forward strand.
GCCTCGCGCAGTGTGGCGATGTACGGAACACGCGCATTCGTCAGATACTCATCAAGCTCGTCGAATATTAGCGTGTTGTCGCGTACGCGGTTCGCGACTACAGCGATTTTTGCCTGCCTTTTCGCGATTTTCGGTACGCCTTTGAGTTCTTCGAGGAATGTCGTCGTTGCCTGCATGTCGATCGTTGACGGCAGTACCGGAACAACAATGGTTTCCGCGTGTTTAACGAGGTCCATCAGCTCCGCTCCGTGCGAGCGCGCTGGCGCGTCGATAATGAGGAAGTCCGCGTTACGCGGCGCATATTTGAGGCCGTCTTCAAAACCGGCGACGCCAGCAATAGCCGGTCGATCGGCCGGGCGCCTGGCGAGCCAGTCGAGGCCGGACCGTTGTGGGTCGTAGTCCGCCAAAGCGACTGCAGCGCCCTGGGTCGCAAAGTAGGACGCAATGTTTGTTGCGAGGGTGCTCTTGCCGCAACCACCTTTTGAGTTCAGTACCATTATGTGCCGCATGTCCATCTCCAAGGGCGTTTTGTTAGGTTGTTTGGTAGTTTATGTAAACTACAGATGCCGCATTAAAAAGTCCATCGGGCGAGATTGCAACGCATAATTGACGACATGCTCATTCCGTATCGAAAAAAGCACGGCACCGGAAACCGGATCCTGATCGTTGACCAGCGAGTGGCAAACCTGCCGCCGCCTGGCGGTGAAAAACTGCGCCAGCTGGGCAACCAGGCGAGCGGCCCTGGATTCGACCAAATGATGTGGCTCAGCCCTGCCGATGACCCGTCCTGTATCGCCCGCTATCGCGTTTTCAACGCCGACGGATCGGAAGTTGAGCAATGCGGCAACGGCGTGCGTTGTGTTGCCCGATATCTCTCCGGGCACCCGGGCGCCGGGCAGTCGTTTTCCTTGCAGAGTCCTGCCGGGCCGATCGCTGCGTCCGTTTTCGCCGACGGTCAGGTCGCTGTCAGCATGGGTGAGCCGGACTTCGAGCCTGCACGAATACCCTTCATTGCCGAGCGCATGGCGGACACGTATCCCCTGGCCGTCAATGGCGAGACATTTGAAATCAGCGCGGTTTCGATGGGCAACCCACACGCTGTATTGCAGGTGGCGGATGTCCACACGGCGGCCGTCAGCGCATTGGGCCCATTGATAGAACATCACGAGCGCTTTCCGGCCCTGACCAATGTCGGCTTTATGCGCGTCAGAGATCGTGGTCATATCGACCTGCGCGTGCATGAGCGTGGCGTTGGTGAAACTGCCGCTTGTGGCACCGGCGCCTGCGCGGCCACCGTGTCGGGTCAGCGCCTGGGCTTGCTGGACGAAGAGGTTTCGGTTCGGCTGCCCGGCGGTCAAGTCGTGGTAAGCTGGCGCGGCAGCGGCACGCCAGTCTGGCTCAAGGGCAACGCCGAATTGATCAACGAAGGAATGATGGATCTATAGGGATGGGAGACGTATGAGCACGCAAGCGGAAGTCAACTACGGCGACGAAGACCTATCGGATCGAGCCGTCCGTGATTACCTGGCCGCCCACCCCGATTTCTTTGAGAATCACGCAGCGCTTTTGAATTCCCTGAACTTGCCACACGCCAGCGGCGGTGCCACATCGCTGGTTGAACGCCAGGTTTCGGTTTTGCGGCAAAAGGACCTGAAGCTCGAGAAACAACTCAAGGAATTGATCGGGGTTGCGCGTGCCAACGACCTGCTGGCCGCCAAGATTCACGAGCTGGCCTTGCAGTTGATGGCCGCTACCGACCTCAGGACCACCATTGCTGCTCTTGAAGTTGCTATGCGCAGCGGCTTCAACGCCGATCAGGCAGTGCTGGTTATTTTTGGCGATCCGAGAGCCTTCGACGACATCGACGGTGGTCGTTTTTTCCGCGTCATCGAGAAAAACGACGAAGCGCTCAGTCCGTTCAGAACTTTCTTTGGCAGTAAGTCAGCGCGTTGCGGACAGATTCGGGACGCCCAGCGCCACTTTCTGTTTCAGGAAACGGCCGACGAAATCGGTTCGGCCGCCCTGGTGCCGTTGACCGATGGCGAAGACATCGGCTTCCTGGCAATCGGCAGTGCTGATGCGAATCGATTCCACCCGGGCATGAGTATCGACTTCCTGACGCGCCTTGGCGACCTCGTCGCGAGTGCTCTGAAACGATACTAGGGCGACGGCGCTGTGGACGACGCGGACTGGATCGACAAGTTCATACGGCATCTCGATTTCGAACGCCGGCTATCGCCGCAAACCTCGAAAAACTACCGTCACGACCTCGAGTCGCTGCTCGCTTTCCGCGAATACTCGGGTGTGGACTCCTGGGGCGGGATGGACAGCGAGCATTTTCGTGCGTTTTCGGCGTCCTGTTATCGAAAAGGACTGAGCGCGAGGAGTATTCAACGTCGACTTTCTGCCTGCCGGACGTTTTTTCGCTATCTGATCCGCGAAAAACACGTAAACAAAAACCCGGTTACTGGTGTGACGGCTCCCAAGGGCAAGAAACGATTGCCGGGAAATCTGGACGCCGACCGCATGGCCCGCTTACTCGACATTTCGGGTAACGGTCCGCTGGTCGATCGTGATCGCGCGATACTTGAGCTCCTGTACTCCTCCGGCTTGCGTTTGTCCGAGCTCACCGATTTGAATTGTGGCGATGTTGACATGAGCGATGCGACAGTACGTGTCACGGGCAAAGGCAATAAGGACCGCATCGTGCCCGTCGGCCGCAGGGCCCTGCAGGCGATCAGGCAGTGGGATCTTAGCCGCGTGCAACTCGCGGCAGCAGACGAAAAAGCCTTGTTCGTGAGCAGTCGCGGTACGCGAATCAGCACGCGCTCGGTGCAGGCTCGCGTAACGTACTGGGCGCGTCGCCAGGGTATCGATACGAAGGTCTATCCCCATCTGTTCCGCCATTCATTCGCAACCCATTTGCTCGAGTCGAGCCATGATCTGCGGGCGGTTCAGGAACTTCTGGGCCACGCCAATATCGCCACGACTCAAGTTTATACTCACCTTGATTTCCAACATCTGGCCCAGATATACGACCAGACACATCCCCGAGCGCGCAAGAAAATCTAGCCAAAAACGTCTATATCCGTCGGGTGCCAATACAGGAACAACAGCATGGAACAATTTCGCGGGACGACCATCGTTTCCGTCCGCCGGAATGGCAAAGTCGCCATCGCTGGCGACGGCCAGGTCAGCATCGGCAACACGATCATGAAGGGTAATGCCCGCAAGGTCCGGCGACTCGCTGGCGGCCGGGTCATCGCCGGATTCGCAGGCGGCACGGCGGATGCCTTTACCCTGTTTGAACTCTTTGAGAGCAAACTCGAACAGTACGGAAACCTGACGCGAGCGGCGATTGAGCTGGCAAAAGAATGGCGCACCGATCGTCGGCTGCGGCGCCTGGAAGCGTTGCTTTGTGTGGCGGACACTGGGGCCTCGTTCATCATCTCCGGTAACGGCGACGTCATAGAGCCCGAGGATGATTTGATGGCCATCGGCTCCGGCGGGCCGTATGCACAAGCCGCCGCTCTCGCACTGCTGCATAACACCGACCTCGAAGCCGCCGAAATCGTGCGCAAAGCGCTGCTGATTGCCGGCGATATCTGCGTGTTTACCAACCAGAACATCATCATCGAAGAGCTGTAGATCACCGATGTCACAAATGACCCCAAGAGAAATCGTCCAGGAACTGGACAAACACATTGTCGGCCAGAACGACGCGAAACGCGCCGTCGCTATTGCGCTGCGCAATCGCTGGCGACGAGTGCAAGTCGATGAGCCGCTGCGTGGCGAAATCACGCCAAAGAACATATTGATGATCGGCCCAACAGGCGTTGGGAAAACCGAAATCTCGCGCCGCCTCGCCAAATTGGCTCGCGCGCCGTTTATTAAAGTTGAAGCCACCAAGTTCACGGAGATCGGCTATGTCGGTCGAGAGGTGGACAGCATCGTTCGCGATCTCATGGACGTGTCGATCAAATTGGTTCGCGAAGAAGCCATGACCAAAGTACGGCATCGTGCTGAGGACGCCGCCGAAGAGCGCGTTCTCGATGCCTTGTTGCCCCCACCGCCCTCCGCTGTGGGACTCACGTCCGATGCGAAATCTGCTAGCAGCGATACGCGGCAGAAATTTCGCAAAATGCTGCGCGAGGGAGCACTCGACAACAAAGAAATCGAAATCGACATCCAGGCATTCCCGGTCGGCGTCGAAATTATGGCGCCACCCGGTATGGAGGAAATGACCAGCCAGTTACAGGGCATGTTCCAGAACCTCGGCAGCCGACGCAGCAAAACTCGCAAACTCAAAGTGAAGGAAGCATTTCGCCACCTGACGGATGAAGAAGCGGCAAAAATGCTGGATGACGATGAGCTCAAGACAAGGGCGCTGGAAGCGGTCGAACAACACGGCATCGTGTTCCTGGATGAACTCGACAAGGTCACCCGAAGTTCCGGAACGCAGGGTGCCGACGTTTCACGCGAAGGCGTACAACGGGACCTGCTTCCTTTGGTCGAGGGATGCACCGTCAATACCAAATACGGCATGGTCAAGACGGACCACATACTCTTTATCGCGTCCGGTGCCTTTCACTCGTCGAAGCCGTCCGACCTGATTCCGGAACTGCAAGGACGCTTTCCCATTCGCGTCGAACTGAAATCACTCACGACCGAGGATTTCGTCCGCATTCTGACCGAACCCGACGCGTCACTGACGTCCCAATACATTGCGCTCCTGAACACGGAAGAAGTGCAGCTGCAATTCGCCGAGAGCGGCGTACGACGTATCGCCGAGGTCGCGTTTCAAGTCAATGAAAATACAGAGAATATCGGTGCGCGACGACTGCACACGGTCATGGAACGATTGTTGGAAACGATCTCGTTTGAGGCGTCTGACAAGAGTGGCACGAAATTAACGGTCGATGCTGGCTACGTGAATGATCATCTGGCTGAGTTGGCGAAGGATGAGGATCTTAGTCGGTATATTCTGTAGGCTCTGGTTTCTGTGTTTGTTCGAATGGTAGTGGCCCCCCGTATCGGTCAGGACGAAGTAGCAGATCGCTTCACGCACAGGCGCTCCCTGCAACTTCGTCCAGCCCAATACTCGCGATAATAGCTTCGGATAGCCCGCGGCAGGGTCATGCTGGCGACAATTCATACGCACAGGTATCCTCAACCTCATGACCGCCCCCAACGACAATTCAACACACTTCGGATACAAGACCGTCCCAACCGACGATAAGGCCGGGATGGTTCGAGGCGTTTTCGACTCGGTCGCCAATCGTTATGACCTGATGAA
>JALHUQ010000334.1 GCA_022866645.1 Woeseiaceae bacterium
CCAACGGTCGGCGATGCATCAACGGCGGCGCCGATCATGCCGTAACACGCTGGCCAGTCCTTGCAGCCGATGCCTGAGTGATCCAGGCGCAAATACGCGCTGACCGTCACCAGCATGATGACCAGTAGCAGGGATGTCGTCACGAGCGTCTTCAAGCGACTACTCTTTGACCGCTTCCAACTGGCCAGCGGTGCCGCGCACAAGACGCACGTATTTTGCTTCTTTCTTCCAATCGACGCGATCGTGGCCGAATTCGAAACTCCAGGCCCAGGCCGTGTTGTACTGGAAGCTGTAGTCGTTTCCGGTCCAGTATTCCGCCGCCCTGGCGTTCGGAAAAAACGCGGTGTTTATCGTTGGCGGACTTGCGGCACGTCGCAGATCGCTAATTGAGAACATCTCGTCCTTGGTCGGCATGCGCCAGTCGTTTCGGCCGCAGTAGCCGGTGAGGTTAACCGCCTGCACATAGTGCCAGATGTCGCACTCGCTACCGTCACAGACACCCCCATCCTCGAGGCCGCGATAGTCGAGTTCGCCATTCGCCTCGTCGGGAGCAAACCAGGAATAGGTATTGTCGGCGTTGTTGAGCCCCGGCGCGGACGTTTTGCTTTGCCAAACCAGCTGCGTTTCGGTATCGAGAACGCAGGTTTCCGGACCCACTTCAATGGCGGTGAACTTGGTGTCGTGAGGATTGGCCAGGTCGGCTGGATTCTTGCTGCAGGAAGCCAACAACGGGCACGCGAGTGTCAGTATCAAAGTGAGCGCTTTCATGGTTTTGAAGCTTACCCGATAGTTAACCCATTGCAGGGCTGGAAGCCCGTCAGAGCCCTAGGTACTTCCCCTAGTACTGCGGCGTGCCTCGGAAGACTAGCATCAGACCTGTATTTTTGTATCTATCGATCGGAGATCCGGTGGCCATGAGTGAAGAATCCGCAAGCGTCCAGTCATCCGAGCGCGTACCTTTTATGCAACGCATACTCGATAACCCCTTTATTCTCCTGTTCATAGGCGTCGTATTCCCGGCGGTCTTCTACATTATTTGGGGAATTGTGGAAATCGTTAACATTCCGTTAGCCCCTTAGCCCCTTAAGCCCCTTAGGTGACGATATGAGCGCTATTCAACCGCCTGCTGAACTCGTCTGGTGGAAGCAACCCCTGGACAAGGTCGAGGGAACCTGGATCGGCATTGCGCTGGTTTGGTCATTGATCATGTTTTTCATGATGCCGTTTTGGCACGTCTACGGAAAACAGAATCTTTCCAGCGAAGCCTACAGAACAACGCCCCAGGCCTATATGGCGAAAACCCAGGCGATGGTCGATCAATACACGATCAGGACCGAGACCAGCGCTCAATTACCGGTGGTCAGGCCGCCACCCGGGAGTGATGTGTACCTGCTCGGCCGGTTGTGGCAATGGTGGCCGCTGCTGGAACTGGAGAAAGGGCAGACCTACCGCCTGCATATTTCTTCTATGGACTGGAATCACGGCTTTTCCCTGCAGCCGGTCAATATCAACACGCAGATTATTCCCGGCTACGAGATGGTATTGACGGTCACGCCGGATACCAGTGGCGAACAAACCATCATCTGTAACGAGTTTTGCGGCATCGGGCATCACACGATGCTTGGAAAAATATATGTAACGGAGGGCGGACGATGAGTAACGAGCTTTTCAGAACCTGCCCCGAGTCGGGGTTGCAGTTCCATCGGCCCGCCGAACGTCTGATGAAAGCACACGCGGTCGTCGCGGTTGTAATTCTTCTCATAGGGGGCATTGCCGCGTTGCTGGTCACGCTGACGCGCTGGCCTGCCGTGCACTTGCTTCCGGCCGACCGCTTCTATCAGCTGCTCACGACGCATGGCGTTAACATGCTGATTTTCTGGATGATTTCCTTCGAAATCGCGATCCTGTATTTTTGCTCATCGACATTATTGAAGGTGCGACTCGCGACGCCGAAGCTGGCATGGGTCGGTTTCACGCTGATGCTCGCCGGGATCATTATCAATAATTTGGCGGTCGCCAGTGGCACTGCATCCGTGATGATGACCTCCTACGTGCCGATGCCGGCGAATCCGAATTTTTACCTGGGATTGATCCTTTTCGCGGTTGGCGCACTGATTGGTTGTTTCATATTCCTGGCAACGCTCGTGATCGCCAAAGATGAAAAGACCTATGAGGGCTCCATTCCATTGGTAACGTTTGGTGCCTTGACGGCCTGCATTATTGCGGTGTTTACGATCGCATCCGGTGCGATCATCCTCGTTCCGACCTGGCTCTGGTCTCTCGGCTACATCAACCATATCGATGCCGCGATGTACCGCGTTGTCTGGTGGGCGCTCGGTCACTCATCACAACAAATCAACGTCGCTGCACACGTTTCAGTCTGGTACGCCATCGCAGCTATCGTCTTCGGTGCGCGGCCGCTGTCCGAAAAGGTCAGTCGCACGGCATTCTTCCTGTACATCGCGTTTCTGCAATTGGCGAGCGCGCATCACCTGCTCGTCGACCCGGGACTTAGTGCTGAGTGGAAAATATTCAACACCAGCTATGCCATGTACCTGGCTGTCCTCGCCAGCATGGTTCATGGCCTGACCGTGCCGGGCTCGATTGAAGTTGCCCAGCGAGCGAAAGGCTATACGAACGGATTGTTCCAGTGGTTGCGCAAGGCGCCCTGGGGTAACCCGATATTCTCCGGCATGTTCATATCCCTGGTTGGCTTCGGATTCCTCGGCGGTATTTCGGGCGTTGTAATGGGCACCGAGCAGATCAATATCATCATTCACAACACGATTTACGTACCGGGCCACTTCCATGCAACGGTCGTCATTGGATCGACGCTGGCCTTCATGTCATTGACGTATTTTCTGATTCCGACGCTGTTTCGCAAACAAGTGGCGTTTCCGGCTATCGCAAGATTGCAGCCGTACTTTTTCGGTATTGGAATGTCGGTATTCGCACTTGCCATGATGGGCGCCGGAACGCTCGGTGTTGAACGTCGACACTGGGATATGGCGTTTACCGGTGCGCCGCTGGGCTTTGAATACCCCGCCAGCGCTTACACGATGATGGGCATTATGGGTCTGGCAGGCATGGTCGCGATTATTGGCGGTGCGATGTACATACTCGTTACCGTCGTGTCTGTGTTTTTCGGCAAGTCTGTGGAATCCGAGTCGAGCTATGGGACTGCGACGACTCGCCTCATGCGCGCGGAGCCCATTTTTATCCCCGAGGGTGGTCACTCTGCGGCAGGAAAGTGGGGATTTGCGGCCCCGGGTACTTTCGTGCTCGCGATGTTCTTCCTCGTCACCTTTGTTTTGTATTACGCCGTTAACTGGAAGTATCTGGCTTCGGTCTGGCCATTATCTTAACCCCCCAGAGCTGACCGACGCTTGTTAAAGGGCGGGCTAGAAGCCCGCCCTTCTTTTATCAGTTACAGTTGGACTATGAATAAAGCGCTCACGCTGGCACTGCTGCTCGTTGCGGTCATATTGGCGACGTCGATTCGCGCCGATGATGGCAGCACCGATGAAGTCGATCGTTATGATCCGGAGCTGGCCTTGCAGTTATCGCAACGCGCGATAGGGCAGTTGGTCGGTGACTATGAGCTCAGCGACGAAAACGGCCGGGCGGTGAATCTGCGCAGTGACTATGCCGGCAGGCCGTTGGTGGTCAGCATGATCTTCACCTCCTGCCACCACGTGTGCCCGGCAACGACAAAACATCTTGCACAAGCAGTGGAATCGGCGCGCGAGGCGCTGGGAGCAGACAGCTTTGACGTTGTGACTATCGGCTTCGATGTTGCCAACGACACGCCGCAAGCGATGGCTGCTTTTGCGAGGAGGCAGGGCGTTGATGACGAGAACTGGCGATTCCTCAGCGCGACCAGTGAGACCATTCAACAGATTAGCGCCGATCTCGGGTTCATATTTTTTCCCACGCCACGCGGTTTCGACCACATCAACCAGTCTTCCATCATAGACAGGACGGGGGCGGTGTACAGCCAGGTATACGGCGTGACTTTCGAGCTGCCCTGGCTCGTCGAACCCTTGAAGGAAATCGTGCTTAACAGGCCGTCCAGCGTTGGCCATCTATTCGCCGGGCTGATTGACCGGGTGAATTTGTTCTGTACCGTGTATGACCCGACAACGGGTCGCTATCGCTTCGACAATTCCCTGTTTGTCCAGATTGCGGTGGGGGCGAGTGCGATACTCGCCATACTGTTTTATCTGTTCAATGAGATATTGAAATCCCGACGAGCCCGCAAACAGGAATGATAGCTCGGGTGCAGCGTGTGGGACGCGCCTTGTTTGGCGCTCTGCGGCGACCCATGGCGCGCGCGTTCGAGAGTGCCGAAAACCCCTTGAATCACATCGGTGCAATGACAGTGTTTTTCCTGTGGATCGTGCTGATCAGTGGCATCTGGTTACTCATATTCTTTCGTACCAGCGTGTCTGGAGCCTTTGAGTCCGTCGAATACCTGACTCGCGAACAATGGTATCTGGGCGGCATCATGCGCAGCCTGCACCGCTACGCGTCGGACGGCGCCATAGTCACCATCTTCCTGCACCTCGTGAAGGAATTCGTTTTCAATCGTTATCGCGGTAATCGCTGGTTCTCCTGGGTGACGGGCGTGCCGCTGGTCTGGATAATTTTTGTGCTGGGTATAACCGGCTATTGGCTGGTCTGGGATGAGCTGGCTCAATACGTCGCGATCAGTTCGGCCGAGTTGATCGATAGCATTCCCATCTTTACCGATTCTATGGCGGGCAACTTCCTGAGCGATGACCTGCTGTCCAACCGCTTCTTTACGCTGATGGCGTTTTTGCATCTGATCGGCCTGCCAATATTCCTGGTCTTCGGTATCTGGTTGCACATCTTTCGCTTGACCGGGCCGCGCATCAACCCACCGCGACGCATGATGGCGGCAACATTACTGGCGATGCTGATTTTGTCCGCTGTGTATCCGGCCATCAGCCATGAGCAGGCCAATCTCGCGATGGCTCCGGAAACTCTTCGACTCGACGGGTTTTATCTGCACGTTTACCCATTGATCCAGATCTGGTCACCAGGCTGGGTGTGGGTTCTGCTGGTTGGCGTCAGTTCGGTGATTATTGTTGCGCCGTGGGCGCCGCGGCAAAAGAAAGAGCAAGCCGCATTAGTCACGCTGGATTATTGCAATGGCTGCGAACGATGCGTCGATGATTGTCCGTTTGGCGCCGTGGAAATGGTGGCGCGAACCGACGGCACGAGCTACTCGCATCAGGCGAGTGTTGATCCTGACTTGTGTATCAGCTGTGGTATCTGCGTAGGCTCGTGTCCAACGGCAACGCCATTTCGATCGCAAGGCGCGCTGATTCCCGGCATCGATTTGCCGGACCGAAGCGCGGCGACCTTGCGCGATGAGATCGTTGCGGCGGGCGTCGGCAAACCATCGCCGCACATTATCGTTTTCGCGTGTCGTGATGACAATCAGCTCAAGGAAATCGAGAAGGCCGGACTCAGTGTGGTGAAAGTTGTGTGCATGGGTCAGCTGCCACCCTCGTATGTGGACTTTACCTTGAGCCGCGGACACGCCGACGGGGTTCTGCTGCTGGGTTGTCAGGATGGTAATTGCTCCTACCGTTTTGGCGCGCAATGGACGGAACAACGGTTGGCCAGGCAGAGGGACCCGATGGTCCGTCGTCGCGTCGATCTGTCGCGAGTCGCGATGGGCTGGCAGGCGCCATGGTCCGAGAACGCCACTGCGGTGAAGAAATATGCCGCTTTTCTGGAGGCACTCAAGCAATGAAGCTGGTTGCCGAAGTCGGAATGTATGCGGCATTCGCCCTGGTTGTCGGCCTCTTGTCTGTCTGGCCCCCCTACGCAAGCCTGGACGAGGATCGCGCCATTATTTCGCTGGTGTTTTCTCACGCTGGTGAACGCGTCAGCGAATGTCGCCAGCTGAGCCAGGAGGAGTTGGATGCCTTGCCGCCCAATATGCGTAAGATCAACGATTGTCCGCGCGAGCGCTTCCCGGTTCGAGTCGAGTTGCGATCGGGCACCGACATCCTGTATCAGGAAACGCTGCTGCCTAGCGGCATTTGGGCGGATGGCAAAGCCAGTATCTACCAGCGGATTGAAGTTCCGTCTGGCGTGCACGAGCTATTTGTCGGTGTGAATGACA
>JALHUQ010000335.1 GCA_022866645.1 Woeseiaceae bacterium
ACCTATAACTAACTAATTGCGAATGGCGGCTTTGGGTCAGCAGCAGTCTTCGAGTAGTTTATCACTCGACGGGCTGCTTTCGAGCGCTCACCAGCCGTTCATTCTCAGCCAGGGTCACGGGCTGCAGTCGGCCAAAATCGGACATGTGAGTCCCGGCAAAAGCACTAAACAGGAATTTATCCGTCACTCTACGGACTGGCTGCGGGTTTTACCAAGAACCGAGTACGCCGAGTTCCTGGAATAGATATAGAATCTGTGAGCTGAATGCGATGACAGCTCCTCCGAGCTGAATTGAGCGCCTTTCGGAAATAATGCCGGCTATTGCCACAAGGACAGTAGCCAAATAAGTAGCTATTACCTCCGGGCGCATACCCCAATCGTAGCCTTTCAAAAATGTGTCAGCCACATCAGTTGCTTGCATCAGTAACAGCACACCGAAGAACCACTTCCGCCCTTCCATGAAATACGCATAGCTATCCGTTACGCCGCGCATGCGATGTGGTACCAAAATCTCCGCGAGCATGAAGAGAACGATCGCGTAGCTGATGACGAAAAGGTACAAGCCGCACGACCACTCGGCCACGACATCTTGGAATTTGAACTCCCACCACCAGAAGGAAACCAACCAGACTAGGACGAAGCCAATCCACAGCAAGAAAACCGCGTCCAGCTTAATTGGCTCACCATGTCCTCGAAATCGGTGGATGCCTTCAGCAACCGCAGTTAGCACATGTGCGATCGCCAAGGCTATAACGATCGACACTAAAACCATCACATATTCAAATGCACTCATAATGTCCACTTTGGGTCAGCAGCAGTCTTCGGGAAAACCTCGATTAGACCCCTATTCGTTGCAGAGAAAGGCAAGTTTCTGTCTCTGGTAGTAGCCTTTGAAACCCCGCAAGTCGCCCCAAGATACTTCATGTTCGAACTACAATGCACCAAACTGTAACAAGCATGTCCTAGTATCAGAGGCGTAGGCGCATTCGTGCCGCGCAGGCGTTTACAATCGCTAGTGGCACGAATACTGCAATTACAGTTCGGTGAGTGTGACACCAACGTGAGGAGAATCTACGAATGGGAACTAAATTGACAGCCGCAACTCATGCGCAGGCTGACAAGCGTGCGGCTATGATCGCGGAAGCAGCCTACTTTATCGCTGAACGGCGAAACTTTCAGCCCGGCGATGAACTATCGGACTGGCTCGCGGCGGAGCAGGAAGTTGAGTCGGGCCTCGGCAGCGCGAAGCAGACGCGCACCAGAAGCGCCACTCAGAGCGCGGCCAAGAAGCCGGGCAAAAAGAAGGCCAGTAAAGTAACTGTGAAAAAAGCAGCCGCAAAGAAAGCGACTGCGAAAAGGAAGTAACGACGCCACACTAGTCGCCGCAAATAAAGGGGTCGAACCGAGATTTTCGAGAACGACGGTTAGACACCTGTTCTCGAACGGGCTTAGATGGTCGATGTCCGCTTAGGGTCACAAGCCGTCATATTACTTCAGATTGTTCGAGCGGCTGCTATGCGATGTGAAGCGGCCCCACTGATTGATTCGTGGCGACCGTCTCAGAGCGGCCAAGAGCTGATACCTGGTCTTATTAGCTACCAGAATGGGAAAAGTAATAAATATGCCCGCGCAGGAGTGCCGGAATTACAATCACCAATACTCTCCGTGCACGTTTATGACCAATATCTCCATAGCGGTAAGTAGCAAAAGTTTGACGTCGGGACTCAGGCCGGCACGAAAATCATATCCGTCAATACCGCTGCTTCTTCTGCAAAGCACTTCGCCGTCTTCGTGAATCTCGGCAATAGGCTCAAAAGTTGGTGCCACCGACGAACTCTCAATATGCAGGGTTCGCGAACCATTGGTGAGCGTGCCGCTCGCAATAAGATCGTCTCCGTCTACGGCCTTCCACCGCCGCTCCGCCATGAACTGCCAGGTGTCGCCAGGCGAATCGCCAGTGGTGATCGTCGCAGTATAGGTGCTCGTGTAGGCATCGTAGGTCATCTCTACGTCGCTGATTCCCCACTTTTCCTCAACGGCAAAGTCCACAATATCCTGCACGAACCCTTTGTGGTCATCGTCAAGCGGAGCAAAGACCGTGTGGTTCTTGACGTTCAGCTTGACTGCCGCTCCCTCAAACGTGGCAACATGGAGGGAAAACTCGAAATCTCTCTTGAAGTATCGAGTGGTCACCTTGCCTACATTATGGGTGACCTCGGCGTAGTCACCAATGCGGCTCTTTCTTTTCCCAAACCATTGGAGATTCTGCCTGTGGATGCGATGCGTCTCGAAAGCCATGGATTCTTTTGTGATCGTTTCTTCGTCATCACTTGAAGCCGCCGTGAGCGCGGTCACGTGGGAAAACGAAAGGATGACCAATAGCATCGTCGTTATCTGTCTGAAACGGCATATGCGGTCTGCCGGTGCGGGGATCGCAAGTCCAATCTGCTGCTTTCGATTTCCAGCTTTCATCGATTTTCTCAAGTTTTTCTCGCGCGGGAATTCGTGCGGATTCCTGAAGCTCATTCTCATGTGCGATGACTGCACCTGCCTGATCGATCAATGATGACGAGCTGATGAATATCCGAGCCTGGCAAACGTTGCGACTAACTGTGGCTGCTTTGGGTCAGCAGCAGTCGTCCGCTGAAAGCTCACCTTTGAAGACCAGCGTCGGTCCAATGACAGACACATTTTTCGAGCGCATGGGTTGTTGTTCGCCGATCCGCAGCGGCGGAGCCGAACCATCGTAGTCCCGACCTTTCTTGAACATCGCTTATCCTCCACGTCAGCGCAATTTCTGACGGCCGCCAAACCTTCAACTGAGCGCCGTCGATGGAAGGTTACTCCAGATATGCGCAGGTGGGACATCCGGTATCGTGGAAATAGTCACTGTGGCGGCACTCAAGGCAGACGACCAGGCTGAATCGACCGCAGATCATCAATACCGTGGGAAGTCCAGTTGGGCTGTTAGAATGCTGAACCGCTGCTGTTGAACCAGGTCGGGCGTTGACCGACGCTAACTAAAATGTACTATCTGGAAAATGATGGACGAATCTACAACAAAGCCAAAAACCGTTTTGGCAGCTCTGGCTCTGCTTTGCTTGAGTGCTACGTATTCAACACTTGTCGAAATGTGGTCTGCGCCAGTCTTATACGGAGAAACGCACGGAACGCTATTTGTTGTCGGGCTTATTGTTGGCATAGCCGGGTTCTACACGTTTTATGGATGGCTTATTTATAAAACGTGGAAAGGAATTAACGCAGCCCGGATTGCTCTGATAGCGCTAATCGGTATTGGAATTGCAATTCACAGCTCATTGATCGTTAGTCGCATCGGCGATTTATTTGGGCCAGTATTTATTACCGTATTTCTGGATGGTCTCAGGGTAATCGCCGTGATCTTGTTAATTGCGTCACCGAGGTCGTATTGGCAGAGTCGCTAATAAGGCCTTCACCGGTCGACTTGAGCATACCGACGCCGAGGCCATCAGCGCGACCATCCATACCACTGTCAATATTACGAGCAAGCAGCCGTTCGTAGTGCATAAAGTCGAACGCGAACTCATTGGCATCGCTTGCCTTGTGGGATTCGGTGTCGAGGAGTGACCATTCGCTTTCATCAATGACGGGGAAGAACGCGTCACCGTCGATTTCGGTGTGTACTCGAGTCAGGTGCAGGCACCCGGCTTTGGGCAGAAAGAGATCGTATATCTGGCTGCCTCCAATGATCATCACTTCTGCAGCATCACCTGCGATTCGCAGCGCCGCGGCGGGCGTATCCACAACATCACAACCGTCGGCCGAATATCCTGACTGCCGTGTGATGACAATGTTCTGTCGCCCTGGTAATGGCCGGCGTATCGACTCCCAAGTCAGTCGCCCCATCACTATGGGCTTGCCCATCGTCAATCGTTTGAAGCGCTTCAGGTCGTCCGGGATTTTCCACGGAAGTTTGCCGTTGACACCAATAACATTGTTCGTCGATGCGGCGACAATAATACTGATCATCACGTCGCTGACTAAACCGCGACGGCGGCTTTGATGTGCGGATGCGACTCGTAGTTGAGAATTTCAAAATCCTCAAACTGGTAGTCGAAGATGCTGTCCGGCCGACGTTTTATCGCCAACCGCGGCAGCGGCAATGGCTCGCGGCTCAGTTGTTCGTCGGCCTGCTGCAAATGATTGGAGTACAAATGACAATCACCACCCGTCCAGACAAAATCGCCGACGCCGAGGTCCGCCTGCTGCGCCAACATATGTGTTAGCAGTGCGTAGGACGCGATATTGAATGGCACACCGAGGAAAATATCGCAGCTGCGTTGATACAACTGGCATGAGAGTTTGCCGTCGGCAACGTAAAACTGAAACAGACAATGGCACGGTGGCAATGCCATCTTGTCAATGTCAGCAACATTCCATG
>JALHUQ010000336.1 GCA_022866645.1 Woeseiaceae bacterium
CCTTACTACATGGATCGTGATCCGCGGCTCTCGGCGGAAACCTTCGACGCCGTCATGGTCAGGCAGCCATCATCGCTACTCGATTTCGACCGGCGACTCGCCGCCGTGCAGGTTTTTGCGCGCCTTGAACAAGCGGCGAGCCTTGCCGCCGCCAACAAACGGATCGCCAACATCCTTCGCCAGGTCGGTGACCCCGTCGGCCTCAAGACCCGAAAGAAACTATTGCAGGACGGCGCCGAGCTGATCCTTTTTGACGCGCTTCAGAGCGCCCAGCAAAAAGTTGAGCCTCTGCTTGCCGCGCGCCGCTACGCCGATGTACTCAATGAGCTTGCGGACCTCCGCGATCCTGTCGATCGATTCTTCGACGATGTCATGGTGATGGCTGACGATGAGGCGGTAAGAAATAATCGCCTCGCCTTGCTGGCTGAGCTTCGAGAGTTGTTTTTGCGTGTCGCCGATATCTCGCGGCTTTCGATTACCTAGCGGTGACCGGGCGTCTGGCGGAAAAGGGTCTCGTGATTCTCGATCGCGATGGCGTCATCAATAAGGAGTCTCACCTGTTCGTGAAGTCGGCCGATGAGTGGCTTCCCTTACCCGGAAGCATCGCGGCGATCGCCGCTCTTTCGAAAGCGGGATTTACGGTTGCCGTTGCCAGCAATCAATCCGGTTTGGCTCGCGGGCTTTTCGACCGTCCGACGCTGGACGCGATGCACGAAAAAATGCGGGCTCTGGTGGCGGCCGAGGGCGGTCACATTGATCGCATCGTGGTCTGCCCGCACGGCCCTGATGACGACTGCAGCTGCCGTAAGCCCAAGCCTGGGATGTTGCTCCAGCTTGGCGAGCATTACGGTGTTTCGCTTGCGGGTGTACCGGTGATCGGCGATTCATTGCGAGACCTGGAGGCCGCCGCTGCCGCGGGGGCGCGGCCGATACTCGTTCGTACCGGCAATGGCCGGGACACGGAGCGAATGCTCCCGGTCGAGTTTGCAGGGGTTGAAGTTTACGACGACCTCAGCGCCGCAGCGACTATTCTGGCCTCGGCGTGGGTTCGTGTTTAGAACGCTACGCTCCCTGATCTTCGTCGCGTTCGGATTCACTACCGGCATGTTGTACGCAATACTGTCTTTGCTCCTTTTTTGGACGCCGCGCGATTTTCTCTGGGGGCTTGTTGTTAGCTGGTGTCGGTTAACGCTGTGGGCGGGCAGCTTTTTTTGCGGCCTCAGGGTTGTCGCGGAGGGCTATGAGAACCTGCCGAAAACTGCCAGCGTGCTGATGATTAAACACTCGTCTGCGCTCGAGACCTACGGGCATGTGCCGTTTTTTCCGAAAACGACGTGGGTTGTCAAGCGCGAAGTCTTGTGGATACCTTTTTTCGGCTGGGCATTGAAGCTGATTTTTCGCCCGATCGCGATCAATCGTGGTTCGGGTACACAAGCGGTCAAGCAGGTGATTAGCGAGGGCAAGCAAAAGCTTGCCGAGGGCACCTGGGTCAGCATCTTTCCCGAGGGCACACGCATGCCGCCCGGAGAAACGCGCACCTCCGGCGTCAGTGGCGCCGCCCTGGCCAGGGAAGCGGGCGTTATGATCGTGCCGGTTGCGCACAACGCGGTGGATTTCTGGCAACGACGGGAACTTACCAAACGACCTGGGACTGTGCGCCTGTGTATTGGCCCGCCCATCGATCCCTCAACTCAGTCGCCCAAAGAAACCAACCTTTTGGTGCAGGCCTGGATCGAGAGCAAAATGCTTGAGATCAGTCGCGCTTATCAGGAAAAAGTTGGCGGCGACTAGCGAATGAAAAGGGGCCTCAATGCGAGGCCCCTCTTTCTTGCTTTGCTGTTTCTTATCTACCAGATCTTGACGCGATCTTCGGGTGCGAGATAGAGCGCGTCTTCTGCGCTGATATCAAACGCTTCGTAGAACTCGGGTACATTTCGGACCGCGCCGTTGGCGCGATACATGCCTGGCGAATGCGGGTCGGTTTCGATCTGCAAGCGCAGTGTTTCGTCGCGGTATTTTCCGCTCCAGACCTGTCCGAATCCCAGGAACACGCGCTGTACACCGGTGAACCCGTCAATTACCGGTGCCTCCGCGCCATTCAATGACATTTGATAAGCGAGCAAGCCGATGGTGATGCCACCAAGGTCACCGATATTTTCGCCGAGCGTGAACTCCCCGTTGACGCTCAGGTCCTCGAAGGGAAGAAAAGCATTGTATTGATCGACAAGCTTGCCAGTGCGCTTTTCAAATTCGCTGCGATCAACATCAGTCCACCAGTTTCTCATGACGCCATCACCATCGAAGGTGCTGCCGGAGTCATCAAAACCATGGCCGATTTCGTGGCCGATTACCGCGCCGATACCACCATAGTTCACCGCGTCGTCAGCCTCGGGGTTGAAGAACGGCGGCTGCAGGATCGCAGCAGGAAACACGATTTCGTTCAGTAGCGGGTGGTAGTAGGCGTTCACCGTTTGCGGTGTCATGCCCCACTCCGTCCGATCGACGGGTCCATTATGTCGGTCCATCTGTCGCCGATACTCGGCCAACGCGGCACGTTCCAGGTTGCCGTAAAAATCGTCCGCTTCGATATCGACAGCGGAGTAGTCCCGCCACTCATCCGGATAACCGATTTTTGGTGTGAACTTTGAAAGCTTGTCGAGCGCCTCGGCTTTCGTGTCCTCAGACATCCAATCGAGTTCTTTAATGCTTTTTTCGTATGCCCTCACCAGATTACCGACGAGTTCAAGCATGCGCTCTTTGGCTTCGGGCGGAAAATGCCGCTTGACGTAAACCTTGCCAACGACCTCGCCGAGTGTGCCGTTGACGGTATCCACGGCGCGTCGCCACTGGGGGCGCTGCTCTTCTGTGCCGGAGAGGGTTTTGCCGTAGAACTCGAAGTTCTGCGCGTCGAGCGCAGCCGTCAGCTTTGTCGCCGCGGCGTTGAGTGCGCCCCAGTACAAATAGGTCTTCCACGTATCGAGGTCGGTATCGACTATGATGCCATCCAAAGCCTTCATGTAGTCCGTTTCAAAAAACCCCAAACCATCAAGTTCAAGGCCGGTCAGGCCGCCGGCATCAAGGTAGCCTTGCCAATCGAAGTTGGGCATCAACCCGCCGAGATCTTGCAGCGCGATCTTGGTGTAATTTTCGGCGTACTTACGAGACTGCTCCTTGGTCATGTTTTCTTTCGCGAGACGCGTTTCGAGTGCCATGATGGCCTTCGCCGCCGCTCCGCCGTCCGGGAAGCCCGCAAGAGCAAACATCTTTTCGATGTGCTCGACGTACTTGGTCCGGATCTCGGCTGAGGTCTCGTCCTCTTTGAGGTAGTACTCGCGGTCGGGGAGCCCGAGGCCACTTTGCCCCATATAGATGATGTATCGGGTCGGATCTTTAACATCTTCGCCCTGGCCAAAACTCATCGGCGCGCTGAGATTGCGCTTCATCGCGTCGGCAAAATAGGCCGTCAACTCATCACGGCTTGAAATTGCATCAATGCGCTTTAGCTCCGCCGCCAGCGGCTGCAGGCCCCGGGCGTCACGGGTAGCCGTATCCATGTAGGACCGATAGAGATCACCGACTTTTTGTTCGTCGGTGCCTTTTGCAAAGTCGCCCGACGCGGACTCTTCGATGATGACCTTCACGTCGTCTTGCGATGCGTCGCGCAACAGGTCGAAGGTGCCGAACCTGCCCTTGTCGGCCGGAATTTCTGTTTTCGCCACCCAGCCGCCATTGACGTAGGAAAAGAAGTCGTCGCCTGGACGTACGCTGGTATCCATGTTTTCCAGGATAATTCCGGAGCCAAGCTCATTTGCCGCCCCCGCAACGGGCTGCGCCGCATCGTGCGGGTCGCAGGCGGCAAGGATTAGCAGCATGGCTGCGCAAAAAATATTTTTGTTCACTGTCACTCCCCTTGTTTTCATAAACCTATTCGCCCTGCGTTTCGCCGAGCTTCATTAATTCTTGTGCCTGCCCCGCTCCGATTTCGTACAGGGTACTAATCCGGCAACCACGAATCGTGTCAAATCGCGCGCGTAAAGTATTCGACTCGTGCCGGATGTCCGGCGTTATCTCGTGCTTGTTTAGCTCTTTGCAGCTGCGCGCGAAGACAGCGAGATAGTTGTTTCTGCGATTAGAAATGATGATGTATTTTTCGGTGACGGCCTTGTGGCTTAGCTGATCGAACGATCGAATGGCGTCGATTTCTTTTAGCTCCGCCACCTGAATATAGTCGTCGATCGCGTCGTTCTTTTCGATGACGCTCGGCTCCTCCGGTGCGCCCGCACACCCGGCCGCCAAGGCGGCAAGTAGCAGGCAGGTACGTTTAGCCACCACGTTCGTCCGTTTAGTTCCGTTTATGATGCTTTTCGACACGGTTTCGTTGCAAAAGTTTAGTCCCGACGCGCCCAGCACGGGTCGCGGGGCCGATTCAGACGTCCAGGTTCCCAACTGTGAGCGCGTTTTTTTCGATAAACTCACGCCGCGGCTCGACCTGGTCACCCATTAAGGTCGTGAAAATTTCATCGGCCTTTAGTGCGTCGTCTATTTTTACTTGCAGCAAGCGACGCGTTTCCGGGTTTACGGTCGTGTCCCACAGCTGCTCGGGATTCATTTCACCCAGGCCCTTGTAGCGCTGTATGGACTGGCCGCGCCGCGCCTCGTTCATAAGCCATTCGACCGCTTCGGAAAACGAGTCCGTTTGCATTTGTTTGTCGCCGCGTACGACGTAGGAGTCTTCGGACAGCAGGTCGCCGATTTTTGTGGCGAGCGCCATGATGTGCTGGTACTCACTGGTGCCGAAAAACTCCCGCGGCAAATAGCGCGTTGACCTGATGCCGTGCTGAGCGCGCGTTATCGCGACACGCACACCCTCTCCGCTGGCGTCGCCTCGATCCAGTTCCGCCGTGTAGCTGCCGACATTGTTGTCTTCGGCGCGGTCTCCGGTGCTTTTGGGTAAGGCGTCGGATAGCTGCTGCGTCCATGCCGCCAATGCGTCAAGGCTTTCGCCTTCGTTCGAGATCGCGCCGGGCACTAAACTCAGTGTGCGCAAAACGACTTCGTCGTAACGCGGCGCAAGGCGGCCAATAATGCTCTCTACCGCGATGTGTTCTTTGGTGAGCGATTCGAGCGCGATGCCCGACAGCGCTGGCGCCTCGGCATTCACGTGCAGCGCCGCACCATCCATCGCGGCAGTCAGTAAATAGGCATTGAGTTCCGCGTCGTCCTTTACGTAAATCTCTTGTTTGCCGCGCTTGATTTTGTACAGCGGCGGTTGCGCGATGTAGATGTGGCCGCGATCAATGAGTTCGCGCATTTGTCGGTAGAAAAAGGTTAACAGCAAGGTTCTGATGTGCGAGCCATCGACGTCGGCGTCGGTCATGATGATGATGCGGTGATAGCGCAGCTTGTCTGCGTCGAAATCGTCTCGGCCGATTCCGCAGCCGAGCGCCGTAATCAGCGTGCCCACTTCCGCGGATTGCAGCATCTTGTCGAAGCGTGCTTTTTCGACGTTCAGTATCTTTCCCTTTAGCGGCAGTATCGCCTGGGTTCTGCGGTCGCGCCCCTGTTTGGCTGAGCCGCCGGCAGAGTCGCCCTCAACCAGAAAAAGCTCCGACAGTGCCGGGTCTTTTTCCTGGCAGTCCGCGAGCTTGCCAGGCAATCCGGCGATGTCCAGTGCGCCTTTCCTGCGCGTCATCTCGCGCGCCTTGCGCGCCGCCTCTCTTGCTCGTGCCGCATCGACGATTTTCGACACGATCGCCTTTGCTTCCTGCGGGTGCTCGAGCAGAAACTCCTCCAGCTTTCCGGCCATCGCCTGTTCCACGACGCCCTTGACCTCAGAGGAAACCAGTTTGTCTTTCGTTTGCGAAGAGAACTTCGGGTCCGAAACCTTGACCGACAGGACTGCAGTCAAGCCCTCGCGCGCGTCATCACCACTCGGTGTGTATTTATCTTTCTTGGAGCTCAGCTCTTTTTCAATGTAGGTGTTGAGTGTTCGCGTCAGGGCGGTACGAAAGCCGGCCATATGTGTGCCGCCGTCGCGCTGCGGAATGTTGTTCGTATAGCAGTACATGTTTTCGGAATAACCGTCATTCCACTGCATGGACGCCTCTACTCCAACATCATCCTTCATCGTGGAAAAACTAAAAACCGTCGGGTGAATCGGCGTCTTGTTGCGATTGAGGTGCTCGACAAAGGCTTTGATGCCACCCTGATATTCAAACACCTCCTCTTGCTCGTCGCGTTCGTCGACCAGGTGAATTCGCACACCCGAATTCAAAAACGACAACTCGCGCAGGCGGCGAGCGAGAATGTCGTAGTGAAACTTGATGTTGGTGAATGTTTTGTCGCTCGGCTTGAAGCGCACCGTCGTGCCTGTCTTTTCGGTGTCCCCGATAACCGCCAGCGGCGCTGATGGCTCGCCGTGCAAATACTCCTGCCGGTGGCTTTTGCCGTCGCGATGAACCGTCAGAATTAACTGGGCGGACAGGGCGTTTACGACAGACACGCCGACGCCGTGCAGGCCGCCGCTGACCTTATAGGCGTTGTCGTCAAACTTACCGCCGGCGTGCAACACGGTCATGATGACCTCGGCCGCCGAGCGCCCCTCTTCCGGATGCATGTCGACCGGAATGCCGCGGCCATCGTCGCTGACCGTCACCGACTCATCGGCGTGGATAGTCACGGAAATTGTGCTGCAATGGCCCGCCAACGCCTCGTCGATGGAGTTATCCACAACCTCGAAAACCATGTGATGAAGGCCGGTGCCATCATCCGTGTCACCGATATACATTCCGGGCCGCTTTCTTACGGCCTCGAGGCCGCGTAAGACCTTGATATTACTGGAAGTATAGCTTTTAGTGTCGGTCATTCCGTATCCTCAAAACGTCAGCCGCGTAGTGTAGCAAAAATCAGCCCCGGGAGTCGCCCCAAATCTTTCTTTTTAAAGGTGTTTTAGCCAACTCATCGGCCCATATTTCCCGGACCGGAAACATTCTATTCGAGACGAGTAATCACGCCCTGTTCCACGTGGAACAGGACAGGTTTTTCCGGGAAGGCCAGAGCCCGCGGATCGAGGCTCGTCGCCACAACCTGGCAGCCCAGCGCCGCCACCGCCGACATTAGCCGGGTAACCGAATCGCTGTCGAGCTCCGCGGCCGGATCGTCCAATAGCAACAATAGTGGCCGTTCGAGGGCCGCCTGCGCGGTCTGTGTTGCGGCGAGAATCATCGCGCTGGCCAGCAGCTTTTGCTGCCCGCGAGACACCAGCTTTCGCGCCTGCCGTTCGTCGCTGCTAACCTTAACATCCGCCCGATGCGGCCCGGATTGGGTCGCACCCAATTGCAGCTCTCGTTCCAGACCCTCCTCGAGCGCCATCTCCAGGGATTTCTCTCGCGACCAGCCCTGTTGATACTCAAACGACAGCTCCGTCTGCAGTAGCGCTTTCCCATGATCCAGGAGGCTTCTTTGTGTCAGCGCCAGAACGTCTCGCCGCGAGCGATCCAGCTGCCCCGCCAGGTCGACAAATTCCGCATTCCAGCTGCGTATCGCCGCTTCCGTGGACCTCAGCCTCAGGGCCGCATTCCGCTGTTTCAACGCCCGCCGAAACCGCCGCCAGATCATCAGGTGGTCGTGTTCCACGTGGAACGCCACCCAGTCCAGAAAGCGCCGCCGAAGCTCGGGCCCGCCCGCGATGAGGTTGTGAACCTCCGGATCGATAACCTGCAACGGCAGCGCCTCGGCCAGGGCCACTGCTCCAGACCCGGCCTCCCCGCCTACCCGAACCTCAAGACCCTCTCGGCTATTTCGAACACCGATGTTGAGCTTGCCGTGCGCACGCTCCAGCTCGCCAAACAGCACGAACTGTTCCTGGCCATGTCGGATCAGGTTCGCTGTGCTCGCGCCACGAAAGGACTTTCCCCTGCCCAGATACGCCAACGCCTCCAGAAGACTCGTCTTCCCGGAGGCGTTAGCGCCGGTAATCAAATTGAAGCGCGGCCCAAACTCAAGCTCCGCGTATTCAAGGCAACGAAAATTAGTGGCCCTAAACAGGCGAATCATGCTGTCGCCCTCGCGCCTAAAGGCGCATGGGCATTACAACAAAGGTGCAATCCTCATTCCCTGGCTGCCTGATCAGACAGCTCGAATTGCTGTCCTGAACCGACACGGTCACGTCATCACCCTCAACCGCACCCAGGGCATCAAGCAAATAATTCACATTAAAGCCGATCTCGATATCCTCGCCCGAATACTCAACACTCAGCTCTTCCTCAGCCTCTTCCTGCTCCGGATTGTGTGCCTGCAATACAACCCCGCTATCGCGGATAACCAGCCGAATCCCCCGGTACTTCTCGTTAGACAAAATAGCTGTCCGCTGCAGGGCATTTTTGAACTCACCGCGATCGGCCTTCAGCTCATTCGACGACTGCTTCGGAATCACGCGCTCATACTCCGGGAAGCGACCATCAATCAGTTTTGATGTAAACCGTATGCCCGCCAGCTGAATACGAATGTGGTTGGAGCCCAACTCGATATTCAGATCTCCTTCGCCCGACAGCAGCCGCTGCAACTCCAGAACACCCTTTCGCGGCACAATAACCTGCTGCTGCTCAAAATCTCCCGCACTGAGCGCCACCTGACAAAGCGCCAACCGGTGTCCGTCCGTTGCCACAGACCTCAGGTATTTGCCACTCGTTTCCAGCAACATCCCGTTCAGGTAGTAACGCACGTCTTGTTGCGCCATCGAAAAGTGTGTCTTCTCAATCAGCCTCCCCAGCGACGCCTGGCTCACCGTAATTGTCTGCCCTGCCTTAATGTCTTCAATCACGGGAAACTCGGCGGCCGGTAGCGTTACAAGGTTGAACTTACTTCGCCCGGAGCGAACCGTGAGTTTCTCGCCGCTCAAGCTAACAGCGATAGTTGACCCCTCCGGAAGCGCGCGGCAAATATCCAGCAACTTTCGCCCGGAGACAGTAATTTCTCCGTCCGACTCCGCCTCTACCTCCACCTGGGCGACTAACTCAACCTCAAGGTCTGTCGCGGTAACGCCAAGTTGTCCATCTTTCGCGATCAACAACACATTCGACAAAATCGGCATCGTTTGTCGTCGCTCAACAACCCCAATTACAGCCTGTAGCGGCTTCAATAATGCTTCGCGACTTGCGGTAAACTTCATAGCTTCCACCTGTTAATAAATATTGGAAATAGTTAATTTATTGTTATTATTAAGCGAGCCTTTTCCTGTGCATAACTTTATAAATATCATAAAAAACAAGTACTTAACAAACATTTTTCACACCAACAAATCGAGCACTCTATGGCTGCCACCTGTGGATAATCTGTGGACGAAAAAAACGACAAGACTTTTCCACCACTTATCCACATCATCCTGTCAGAGTTCTCAACAAATTCAAGTAATCGTCATCCACCCTCTTTTCCGTCTCACGCAAGGACTCGATTCTCCGGCAACCATGCAGAACTGTCGTGTGATCTCGTCCGCCGAAAGCATCACCAATTTCCGGAAGACTATGGTTGGTCAGTTCCTTGGCGAGCGCCATGCCAAACTGGCGGGGCCGCGCAATCGAGCGGGTTCTTTTCTTTGATAGCAGATCACCAACACGGATCTTAAAATACTCCGCCACGGTTTTCTGAATGTTTTCGATGGAAACCAGACGATCCTGAAGCGCCAGCAAGTCCCGAAGCGCTTCCTTGGCGAAATCGAGATCAATAGCCCGGCCGGTAAAACGGTAATTGGCAATGACGCGCCGCAAGGCGCCCTCCAACTCCCGGACATTCGACCGAATCCGCTTCGCGATGAAAAACGCAACCTCTTCCGGTAACACAATACCTTCCGCCGCCGCCTTGCTCATCAAGATTGCCACCGAGGTTTCAAGTTCCGGTGGCTCTATCGAGACTGTCAGGCCCCAGCCAAAGCGCGACTTCAGTCGTTCCTCAAGACCGGATACCTCCTTGGGATAACGGTCGCAAGTCAGAATAATTTGCCGTTGCCCCTCAAGCAGGGCATTGAAGGTATGAAAAAACTCCTCTTGCGAGCGCTCCTTGCCGGCAAAAAACTGTATGTCGTCAATCAAAAGCGCGTCCAACGACCGGTAGGAGCGTTTGAACTCCGAGATAGTGTTGTGCTGCAGGCCCTTAACCATGTCGCCAACGAAACGTTCCGAGTGCACATAGCTAACCCGTGCCCCAGGATTGACCTTCAACATCGCGTTACCGACAGCGTGCATCAGGTGGGTCTTGCCCAAGCCAACACCACCATAAATAAACAAGGGGTTGTACGAGAGACCAGGATTTTCCCCGACCTGGGTGGCAGCGGCCCTGGCCAGTTGATTGCTCTTGCCCTCGACAAAGTTTTCAAAGGTAAACGACGGGTTCAGGCGAGAGGCAACCGGTGAATGGGTAGCTACCGCGATCGGCGTGGCCCGCGGCCGGCCGTCCCTGATGGCCGGACCGGCCACACTGCGCGATCCGACTTCAATCACCAGCTCCGTGCCGCCGCCGCTTTCTTCAACGAGCTGCAATATCCTCTGAATGTGGTGCTGCTGTAACCAGTCGACCACAAAGCGATTCGGGGCAAGCAGCCGCAAGACGCTGCCATCGTCGACGGCCTGCAGGGGCCGGATCCAGGTATTGAACTGCTGCTCCGGTAGCTCCGCCTGCAGGACGCGGAGGCACTGGTTCCAAAGCGTCGATTCAGCGGACAAGCAGTTCCCCAAAAGACCCCATACGGTGCGGGCCAGGCCGTAGTCTTAAGACAATAGAAAGACCGCGCAGTCTATACTGAAACTCTAGGGTTTACATCCGTCTATTGACAGTGTCTGGGCATCTGAGTACCCTTGCCGGCCTTCTGAAAAGCCGGCGAATTAGCCCGGTAATTGATCCAGGTAATCGCCATGAAACGCACATTCCAGCCCAGCAAAATCAAGCGCGCCCGCACCCACGGCTTTCGGGCCCGCATGGCGACAAAAGGTGGGCGACTCGTTCTTAAGGCCCGACGCGCCAAGGGCCGCGTTCAGCTGACGCCGTAACGCATCCGCGACCGTCACGACGACGCC
>JALHUQ010000049.1 GCA_022866645.1 Woeseiaceae bacterium
TACTGTCAGCATAGACCGCGATGGCCAGATTGAAACCCTGACTCTAAAAACCAGTCAGCTCGATCTCAGCGACGAGCAAACACAATGAAAAACAAACACAATGAATATGATGAATAAAACGAAATCCAACACTCTTGCGCTTTTGCTGCTGGTGCTCGTCTTTCCAGGGATGTCTTCGTCGTATGCCGAAGACGCTGGAATTTCGTTGAACTGGAAAGACGCCGATATTCGTATCGTGGTCGAAGCCGTCAGTGAGGCAACCGGCAAAAACTTTATTCTCGATCCGCGCGTGACAGGAAAAGTGAATCTGCTATCCGCCCAACCGATGTCCAAGGAAGCGTTTTACGAGGCATTCCTGTCGATATTGCAAGTCCACGGATACGTTGCGATTGAAAGTGGCAATTTGGTCAAGATACTACCGGACGCAACGGCGCGACAGTTCCCCATGCCATCCAGTGCCGACGGCGCCGCCGGTCCTGACGATATGGTAACCCAGGTGATACAGGTGCAGAACGTTGGCGCCATGCAACTCGTACCCATCCTGCGTCCTCTCATACCCCAATACGGACACATGGTGGCTCACGCCGGCTCAAACATGTTGATCATTTCTGATCGGGCAGGAAACCTCGCACGAATGGTCAGCATCATCCGGCGTATCGATTTGGCCAGCGACGATGACATCGAAGTCATTTCCATGCAAAACGCGTCGGCAACGGAAATCGTTCGTATCATGACGGCGTTGACTCAAACTCAGCGTGCGGATGACGCGCCGGTCACGACCAGTCTCGTTGCGGACCCTCGTACTAACAGCGTCCTGATCGGCGGTGACAAGAGCGAACGCCTGCGTCTGCGCACTTTGATCGCACATCTGGACACGCCGCTGGAAGATGGCGGTGACACCCAGGTTCGTTACTTACGATACGCCGACGCCGAAGAATTATCCGGCAAACTTCAGTCGCATTTTGCAGGTCAGGCGGCTGGGCAAGCAGCGGCTCCGGGTTCGGCCGACAGCATCAGCGTATGGGCCGATACTCAGACCAATGCTCTTATCATAAATGCGCCGCCGAAAATGATGCGCTCGCTAATGCTTATTGTAGACAAGCTGGATATTCGCCGTGCACAAGTTCTGGTAGAGGCAATTATCGTCGAGATCATTGCCGACAAAAATAACCAGTTCGGAGTTACCTGGGGTGTCGAAGGCAGCGGCAGCAACGCGCCAATCGCCGTAACGAACTTCCCCGGTACGTTGGGAGTTGTGCAATTGGCTACGGCAGCAGCCGGAGGTGCAGTCACCGGAGACTTGATCGGCGGTGGCATTACCGTCGGCGGTGGACGACTATCGGATTCCGGCGTCAGCTTCGCCGCGATTTTGACCGCCCTGCAAGGGGATGCCAACACTAATATCATCTCTACGCCGTCAATTGTTACCACGGACAATGAAGAAGCCACGCTGAATGTCGGTCAGGAGGTGCCGTTCGTCACCGGTTCTTTCAGCAATAGCGGCTCCGTCGGTGGCGCCGTGAATCCGTTTCAAACGATCAATCGCGAACAGGTCGGCGTAAAGCTCTCGATTACGCCAAAGATCAATGACGGAAACGCGATGGAATTGAAAATCTCTCAGGAAATTTCAAATATTGCGCAGTCAGCGGCCGGCGCTGTTGATCTGATAACTAATCAGCGCACAGTCGAAACAACCGTCATCGTCGACGACGGTGAGATTCTGGTTCTAGGCGGCCTGATCGAAGATACCATGCGTGAAAGCGATCAGTCCGTTACGTTTCTGGGGAAAATCCCGGTGCTTGGCGCACTGTTCCGTTCCCGTACGACCGAGAAGAAGAAAACGAATCTGATGATTTTTATCCGCGCGAAAATTATGCGAGATACGGCTGAAACTTCGTTTGAAACCAATGCGAAATACAACATGATTCGTGACATTCAGGAAAGCAATGACGCGAATCCCGTTCAATTGATGCCAAATGAATCGCGGCCGATAATGCCGCCGTTGAGTGAAGAGCAGCTAAACAGGACTGAAAGCCAAAGCGATGGAAGCGAATAGCGAGATCGTGTTGGCTACGGACGACGCGGTTAAAACAACGCGTCGAGCCCTGCCCTTTTCATTCGCGAAACGCCACGGGGTTTTGATTCGCGAAATCGTCGGTGGCCGCGGCGACGCTGTATATCGCAGTGGCGCATCACCGCTGAGTCTCGCCGAAGCCCGACGATTTGCCGGCGTGCCATTAACGCTATCGCGAGTAAGCACGGAAGTTTTCGATTCGTTATTGCAGCAGTCTTACGAACAGGACTCCGCCAATGCCGCACAGATGGTCGATGGCCTCGATGAGGATTTCGATCTGACACAAGTGGCGCAACAGCTTGAGCCATCGGATCTTTTGGACAGCAATGACGATGCGCCAATAATTCGCTTCATTAATGCCGTCCTCACCGAAGCAGTCAAAGTAAACGCGTCGGACGTACACATCGAGACCTATGAAAATCGCCTCGGCGTGAGGTTTCGGATAGACGGCGTGTTGCGTGAAATATTGCAGACTCGACGCGCTCTCGCTCCACTGGTGGTGTCGAGAATAAAAGTCATGTCCCGTCTCGACATCGCAGAGAAACGCCTGCCGCAGGACGGACGAATTTCCTTGAAGGTCGCAGGGCGTGCCGTCGACGTGCGCGTGTCAACGATGCCGTCCGGTCATGGCGAAAGAGTCGTATTGAGATTGCTCGACAAACAAGCGGGTCGCCTCAATTTGACGACGCTGGGCATGGACGAAGTTGCTACAAAGTCGATGGACAAGCTGATACATACACCGCACGGCATCATCCTTGTTACCGGTCCAACGGGTTCGGGCAAGACCACGACACTGTACGCGGCGCTTGAGTGCATCAACGACAACAGTCGAAATATTATGACCGTCGAGGACCCCATCGAGTACCTGATCGATGGCATTGGACAGACGCAAGTCAATACCAAGGTCGAAATGACGTTTGCGCGTGGCCTGAGGGCTATTCTTCGTCAGGACCCCGACGTAGTGATGGTCGGTGAAATACGAGATCTCGAAACCGCTGAGGTCGCAGTGCAAGCCAGTTTGACTGGCCATCTCGTGTTGTCCACGTTGCACACCAATACCGCGAGTGGCGCTGTCACCCGGCTGCGTGATATGGGTGTCGCGCCGTATTTGCTGTCATCGAGCCTCATCGGAGTTCTCGCGCAACGGCTGGTTCGGGTTCTTGATGATGGAACGAAAATTCCCTATACCGCGTCGGAGTACGAATGCGAAGTTCTCGGTGTCGATCCGTCAGATCCGCCAACACTCTATAGGGCCGGCACCGGCGGAAATCGCGGATTCGTTGGACGGACCGGAATATATGAGTTGATTACGCTCGACGATCGTATGCGGGAGATGATCCACGAAGGCATTAGCGAGCATGAATTCGAGCGCTACGCGCGTAACAGCAGCCCAAGTATTCGAGCAGACGGTCGCCGCCAGGTTTTGCTGGGCCGCACGACGGTCGACGAAGTTCTGCGCGTCACACGCGAAGACTAGGCAGTCTATGGGCGCGTTCGAATATGTTGCGATGGATCCGTCCGGCAAGCAGACCAAGGGCTTGCTTGAAGGCGATACTCCGAGGCATGTAAGGCAGGTCCTGCGTGACCGCGGATTACTCCCCGTTACAATTACTGAAGTCGCACAAAAAGAAGCACGCCGGCAATCGACTTTTTCATTCCGCAAGGGCATGTCCTCTGCAGAACTTGCCCTCGTAACCCGGCAGCTGGCTTCGCTATCACAGTCCGGCATGCCGCTGGAGGAGTCGTTGCTCGCAGTGTCCCAGCAAAATGATAATGCGCGGACTCAGAGCATACTGCTCGGCGTTCGTGCGAAAGTCATGGAAGGTTATACGCTGGCTGACGGACTCGCCGACTTTCCCCAGGCGTTCCCTGACCTTTACAGAGCGACGGTCGCTGCCGGAGAGCAGTCCGGTCATCTGGACGTCGTCCTCGAACGCCTCGCTGACTACACCGAGTCTCGTCAGGAACTGCGGCAGCACATTACCAACGCCATGGTTTATCCGGTCGCGCTGATCGTAATGGCAGTTGGCATTATCAGTTTCATGCTCGCAACGGTCGTACCAAAAATTGTCGGGGTCTTTCAAAGCACTCAGGCCGAGCTACCAGGACTAACGCGCGGCCTGATCGCGACCAGTGACTTTCTGGTGGATTTTTGGCCGGCGATAATTATCGGGCTGGCAGCTCTGATTTACGGAATTTGGTGGATTCTGCAACAGGACGGCCCGCGCCGCGGCTACCACCGTTTTCTGCTCCGCATGCCGATCACTGGCCGGCTAACCAGGGGCATCAACACCGCGCGATTTACGCGTACGCTGAGTATCCTCGCCGGCAGCGGCGTGGCGATACTCGAGGCACTGAAAATCTCGGCCGAAGTTATCGAGAATCTGCCGATGCGAGACGCTGTTACGGAAGCGACCATCCGTGTCCGCGAAGGTGGGGCAATAAGCAAATCCCTCGCTGCCAGCAAGCTATTCCCGCCCATGATGATTCATTTGATTTCCAGTGGCGAAGCTGGAGGAAGACTGGAAGAAATGTTGGGTCGTGCGGCGACAGGGCAGGAACGTGAAGTCAATGGCCTTATCGCTGCATTACTTGGTATATTGCAACCGCTGGTGATCGTACTGATGGGCGGCGTTGTGCTGACAATAGTTCTGGCAATTCTGTTGCCCATTTTTGAGATCAATAATCTTATTCGTTAGTTTTTTTTGATCTGCTTATTGCTAAGCTTAGTTGCGAACGAGGTGTGCAGTGACCGGTGAGAATACCGACAATGATCTGGATGACGACGACGTGTCTGACGATGCGTCTGATGACGTATCTGACGATGATGCAGATGATGATGCAGATGATGATCTGCTTCTGGGCGACGACGACGGTTTCGCCGACACGATCGTGGAAGCGAATGTTGATGCTTTGTTTGCCAGAATTGAGTTGACTGACGCCGAAGAAGCAGCGCGGAAACGACTAGCTCGCAAACGGCTGGAAGAATTGCGGGAACTCAAGAGCATCGAGCTGGACGACACCTTTAACTTCGATCTCGAAGGCGAGGACTAGGCGGCGTTAGCGAAAGTCTCGCGACCGCACGCTGAGCTCCCCGAGCATTTCGGTGTGATCAAATAGCTGACGCGCGATGACGTGAATTACCCTCCCTTCGATCTGCAGTTCCCCAGCGACACCGAGCAAGCGCGCGTTCAATAACACCGACCTGAATTCCTCGGCGATCTTCTTCCAAACGATCAGGTTGACATGCCCGCTCTCGTCTTCCAGCGTTACGAACGTGACGCCACTCGCGGTTCCGGGGCGCTGCTTGGTAATGACCAGCCCGGCCACGTTGGTACTCTGTCCATTACTCATGGTGGGAAGCCGCCCGGCTGCTACGTACTGGTAACGATCCAGATGACGACGCAACAGGCACATAGGATGTCGCTCGAGCGTTAACCCGGTACTTTGATAATCAGCAACGACATTCTGGCCTTCGGTCGGTTTCTTTAAGAGCGCCGCCGCTTCATAGCGCTCGATGGAGCGAAACAAGGGCAGCGGTTTCTCAGCCCCCGCAACCGCCCAGCGCGCCTTGTGCCGATCACCGGATAAGACGCGCAATGCGCCGGATGTCGCAAGCACACCCAGTTCACGCCTGTCGAGCTGCGCTCTCTCCAGCAGGTTTTGCACTTTCTCGTACTGACCATTGTCACGTTCGGCAACAATCCTCTGCCCTGCGTCCTCGGAAAGTCCCTTAACCATGCGCAGACCAAGCCTTAGGACAGCGGCGCCATCCTCCGCCAGCTCCAAACTGCAATCCCAGTGACTGCTATTGATATCAACAGCTCGCACTTCGACGCCGTGACGACGAACATCCTGCACCAGCTGTGATGCCGAATAAAAACCCATCGGCTGGCTATTCAACAAAGCACACGTGAATGCGGCCGGCGTATGACACTTCAGCCAGCACGATACGTAAACGAGCAGCGCAAAACTGGCCGAGTGCGACTCCGGAAAGCCGTATTCGCCAAAGCCTTCGATCTGACGAAATATCTGGCGTGCGAAATCTTCTGCATAACCCCGTTCGCGCATGCCGTTAATCAATTTGTCTTCAAACGGACCCAGCCCACCCCGCCGCTTCCATGCCGCCATCGCACGGCGCAAACGGTCTGCCTCGCCGGGCGTAAAACCAGCCGCAACAACCGCCAGCTGCATAACCTGCTCCTGAAAGATCGGTACCCCCAGGGTGCGCTGCAGGACGCCTTTTACTTCCTCACTGGGATAATCGACTGCCTCTTCGCCATTTCTGCGCCGTAAATACGGATGCACCATGTCGCCCTGAATCGGGCCCGGTCGAATGATTGCAACTTCAATAACGAGATCGTAATAACAGCGTGGTTTAAGCCTGGGCAACATCGCCATCTGCGCGCGCGATTCAATCTGAAATACACCCATCGTGTCGCCGGCACAAATCATGTCGTACACCAGCGGGTCTTCCGCCGGCACGCTCGCCAGGGTGTAATCGCGTCCATCGAAGTCGCGTATCAAATCAAAACTGCGGCGAATGGCCGTCAACATACCGAGGCCGAGCACATCGACTTTCAGCAACCCCATGTCCTCAAGGTCGCTCTTCTCCCACTGAATAACTGTGCGCTCCGGCATCGTTGCGTTTTCGATAGGCACGAGTTCATACAGCGGCGCATTGGAAATAACGAAACCACCGACATGCTGCGAAAGATGCCGCGGAAAGCCGATGATTTCGCGGACCAGGTACAACAAACGCCGGATAATCGGGCTGTCCGGATTAAGCCCGGCTTCAATGATGCGGCTGTCATCGACCGTACGACCATCCCACCACTGCATCGACCGCGAGAGGCGGCTGATCTGCAGATCACTTAAGCCCAATATTTTGCCAACATCGCGCAATGCACTGCGCGGACGATAGGTGATGACGGTCGCCGCCAGAGCCGCCCGCTCGCGCCCATACTTGCCATAGATATATTGGATAACTTCTTCGCGACGTTCATGCTCGAAATCAACATCGATGTCCGGTGGTTCATTACGCTCTTTCGAGATAAAGCGCTCCACGAGTACTTCCATGCGTCCGGGATCGACCTCTGTAATCCCTAAACAAAAACACACCGCAGAGTTCGCGGCCGAACCCCGACCCTGACAGAGAATATTTTTTGAGCGGGCAAAAGCGACGATGTCCTCGACGGTAAGAAAATACGATTCGTATTCGAGATCGGCGATCAGTTCTAATTCATGCTCCACCAGTGCGATGACCTTGGCCGGCGTGCCACCTGGCCAACGACGTCGCATACCCTTTTCGGTGAGCTTTCTGAGGTAACTGCCCGCGGTTTCCTCATCAGGCACCAGCTCATTCGGGTATTCGTAGCGGAGTTCATCCAGAGAAAAATGCAGGGTGTCGGCGATACGCACTGATTCGTCGAGTAAATCCGCCGGGTATGCGCGCGCAAGTACGGCGAGCGAACGCAAATGCCGCTCACCATTGGAGTACAACGCAAAGCCGGCCTTATCAACGGTGGTACGCAGTCGAATGGCAGTCACCGCATCCTGCAATATGCGGCGCGCGCGAATATGCATATGAACATCGCCGCTAGCCACCAGCGGCAACTTCAAGCGACGGCCTTCTTCACGCAGCCTCTCAAGCTGCTCTCGCTGCCGTCCATCGGTCATCAATTCAACAGCGATCCAGAGGCGGTCACGAAAGGTTTCTCGTATCCAGTGATCCTCGACATCAAGTGTCAGGTCCTTATCCGGGACCCATAACACAAGGCAGCCAGGCAGGCCGCTTTCGAAATCCAGCCGTGTCAGCTCATAGCTTCCCTTCGGTGCTGCACGGCGTGCAGTGCTGATCAGCTGGCAAAGTGCGCTGTAACCACCCTTGTTCTGCACAAGGACCACCAGCTTTCGGCCGCTGCGCAGATGCAACTCGGAACCGACAATCAGTTTTTTAAGTCCGGCTTCCTTTGCCGCGGCGTGCGCCCGCACGATGCCGGACATCGAGCATTCGTCGGTGATTGCGAGTGCTTCGTAACCCAACGCCGCTGCGGTCTCTACCAGTTCTTCGGGATGGGAGGCACCGCGCAGAAACGTAAAGTTGCTCAGCGCATGTAACTCCGCGTAGCGAGTGGTCATCCAAAGATGCCGTGCAAATACCAGTTCGGCGTTCGCTGCCGGTTACGAAACACCCACAAACGCATGCCCACTCCGCTAACTGCCGTGTAGTAATCACGGGAGATGCCCTGCTCATCCCACCAGCCCGTCTCGAGTCGTTCGGGACCCTCCAGCAGCGTTAGCCGACATCCCTGGTGCAGTGGATAGCCGCTGTCCGCCGGTAACAAGGCAGGCTCCGGTAACATCCACAACGGACGTTTACTGTCAGCGATCATCGTCAAGGTATTGGCCGACCAGTCCGATAAAGGACCTCGCACACTCCAGGCATACTCGGGGCGATGCTCCGCTACCATCGTCAGCGCATTCACGGCATGATCCCCGATACGGGCCACGAGGCGCTCTGCAAGCTGCGTTATGGAGTAGCGGCGTTTTTGTTTTGCTGGTGCGTTGTTGTTAAATGAAAGTCGCGCGGTCTCGGCCTGCAGCGGCTGTGACAGACCGCTGCGTAAACGCACGGCGATAACCGGCTCAGGAAGTCGCAGCACCTCGAAACGAATTTTAAGAAGATCAAACCAGTGACTCGCGGAGCGGTCAGCAAGCGCTGCGCCCAGATGCAATTCTGTCGCAACACTTTTGAAATGGAAAAAACTGAAACACAAGCGTTGCGTGCCGAGCTGCCGTGCCAGTAAGAACTGCTCATGTGATAACAACAACTCCCGACAGATGTGAAGGAGTAACTCGCGATCTGATTGCTCCTCGGTCATCTCGTAATCGGCACAGAAACGTTCGGGGGCACGCCATGAATCACGCGGGTCCGGCAGATGTCCGAGGGCACGATCCAGATCGAGCAAACGTTCCACGCCAAAACGTCGTGCAAAGCCTTCACGCGGCAGGCGCAAACAATCGCCAATCGTGGTGATACCCATACCGGTCAGTGACTCGCGCTGACCCGCCGGCCAATGCAGACAAGCCAGTGGTAGTTGACGCAATGCAGGACCTAAGTTTTCTGCGGCGCGTATACAGACCCGGCGTCCCGCCCTTGCCAGCCAGGTTGCAGCCAGCGGTGTTGGTGCGATAGCCACCGCCGCCGAAAAACCCAATACGCCGAGACCCTGCGAGATTTCCTGTCGCAGGTTTGGCAGCCCGCCGAACAATCTCAGGCTCCCGGCAATCTCCAGCAACAACAGATCCTTGTCAGCAATGCTGACAAACGAGGAAAAACGCTCCAGCCAGCTAGCAAGCCGCTCCAGTACCTGTTGTTCGCGAACATGGCTGCGCTCTTCGAGTTTCAGCGTCGGCAACAAAGCGAGCGCGGCGTTAGCCGACTGGCCCGTCATTATGCCAGCAGCCAGAGCCGCCGCATCCGCCAGCAATACCCGATGGTTGCCGTGCTGCTCTTCGACGATTGCCAGTGCCTCGGTGGAAGAACGGCAGGCCTCCAGCGGCAGCTTGGGTAAGCAGACACAAAACCATAAGCGCCGAACCGGCGTTGGCGTGACGGAGACGGGCGGTGCCAGCGGCAACGGTTCAGCGAAGGGTAAGACCTGCTGTCTTGCAGAGGAAGTCGCACTATCAGCGCGCTTTACTCTCCGCCCTGCGGGCATCGAAAATCGCGACGCGGTGTCCCGTGCCACGACGGGTGATTTCCATGCCCGGGACACAGCTAAAGTAAATCGTTCAGAACAGTCGGGCGTCCACCACGACTCTTTAAGATATGAACACGAGTGCCCTGTCCTGTGAACTGCAGTTCCAGACGTAACGCAGCCGCCGAAGCTTGCTGGCGCGCCGCGAGTGGCCGAAACGCAATGGCCCAGCTATTCCCTTTCTCTGCCGCCAGTTGCAAGCGTCGGCTGGCTTGATCATCGAGTTTATCGGGCCACAACAATACGGCGGCACAGGTGCCTGACGATAATGCCTGCTCAGCCGACCACAATAATTCGCTGTCATCCTTCGGCCGTACGATGAGCATGCGCGACAAATCAATGCCGTGCTGCTGCAATGCCGGCGCATAGGGTTGAAATGGAGGGGCCACCCAGGCTATCCAGCCCGGTTCTGTGACCTCGCCAGTGTAAGCGGGTGTTTCCTCAGCACTGAGTTGTGCGAGCGCCGGCATCAACAAGCGCAGTTCGCCAATACCGTACTGCCCGATCAGAATTTCAGTAAGTGCCCCACGTGGCCAACCACCTCCGGGCAGACAGCGATCAAGCTTGGGATAACCACTGGCAAGTCCCGACCGAGTACCGACCTGACTGCTGCCGCGCCAGACACGCGGGTTCTCGAGTAGCTTCTCCAAACTCATGCCAGAAATCCATCAGTGCAGCGACAAGCCATCGCGTATAACACCAACGACAACGCCTTCGATGACCAGCGCCTGTGTTTTTAAATCAACGATGATGGGTTCAAAGTCTTCGTTTTCCGGCAATAGCGATACGATTGATCCGGTTTGCCGGTAACGTTTCACCGTCACCTCGTCATCCAGGCGCGCAACGATGATCTGCCGACTGCGAACTTCAGGTGTGCGATGCACGGCCACAAGATCGCCATCGAGTATGCCGGCATTCTTCATACTCATGCCTTGTACGCGCAACAGATAGTGTGGTTTGGGATTGAAAAACTGCGGATCAATCCGGTAATGCGTCTCAATATGTTCTTCCGCGAGGATAGGACTACCGGCTGCGACCCGGCCCACCAGTGGCAAACCCATCTGATCACGCAAAGAATCCTTCAATTGAATGCCGCGTGATGCCCCGGGCACCAGGTCCAGCACACCCTTGCGTTGCAACGCTCGCAAATGTTCTTCCGCCGCATTGGCGGACTTGAAACCCAGCTCCCGGGCGATTTCTGCACGGGTTGGAGGCATGCCTGTTTCGTAGATAACATCTTGAATCAGTTCAAGAATTTGTTTTTGTCTTGGGGTCAGTTCGCGCATTTCAGCCGTTCCTGTATGTATTCACAGTATGCTGGGATTATATACAGTACTTCGGACAGTGCAAGCCCCTGGATGAGACTTGTGACGATCTGTCCGTTAGCGTCCGATTGGCCGGCAGGACCCTTTCACCGGTGAGTAAAGAAATTGTTCGGCCTGCCATTCGGGTGCTAGCGAGCGCTGTCAGACACTCCCGTACAGTGTCGCTCTGTACCGGAAATAGTAAATAAAAACAGACAATTCATTGCAGCAGGAGAGAGATTAGGAAATAATGCGCCTGCTGTTTTAGCCAACTATTGAAGGGATCTTCTAAAATGAAAAAGACCGCACTCCGAGCTAGCGGACTCGCACTTATACTGGCCTTGGCCGCAGGCTGCGCAACAACCGGTTTGGACGACGTTAAAGCAACGGCCGATCGTGCCGCTGCTGATGCCGCTGCTGCAGCTTCTGCTGCTGAAGCTGCACGCGCTTCTGCTGACCGCGCTGGGCAGGCTGCTGCTGCTGCTCAACGCACTGCTGATCAAGCATTGTCTGCTGCAACTGCAGCTCAGTCTTGCTGTGACGCAAATCGTGAAAGCATGGAACGTATGTTCAAGAAATCGATGTCCAAGTAGTCTTTTAGACTACCGACAACATCTGTCAGAACGCCGCGCTAGTCGCGGCGTTTTTTATGCTAATCCCAACCGTCTCCGGAATACCGTCCGAGCGTTTGACCATCGCCTCGATGACATCCCAGTCTATCTGACCGGGCTTCACAGACGTCGCTGAGATGAATTGTTCAGTGACGTGCGTCAACGGATCTTTGTGGACAACATCCATTTTGGGAATCTCGATGTCCGCGTCGAGTTTTTCGATCTGTTCCGGTGATGCCTGTACCGGCGGCCGCGCGACTTCCAGCAAGGGATGTACTTCGGCGACCAAAGTCTCTCCATCCCAGCCTACTTTCACCGGCACATCGATAATGCGGACTTGTGTCTTTACGCTAACGTGCTCAAACAAGAACTCGATGTCTTCCGGAAACATTCGAATACAGCCATGCGAAACGCGCATCCCAACTCCGGCCGGACGGTTAGTTCCGTGGATCAGATAAGTCGGTATCGCCAGGCGCAGTGCACGCGTACCCAGTGGGTTCTTCGGTCCCGGCGGCACTACTTTCGGCAGCGGGTCTCCGTCCGCCGCATGTTCATCGAGGACGGACTGCGGTGGATACCATGCAGGGTTCTTTGCCATCGCCGCGATGTACGTCAGGCCCAATGGTGTTTCCCAGTCCATCCGCCCTATGCTGATTGGATAAGTATGAACCTTGGCGGTCTCGCCGGGTTTGGGTTGCGGATAGTAGTACATGCGATATTCAGGAAGGTTCAGAACCAGACCTCTTCGCGGTCCGGGGGGCAATACGAATCGATTCGGGAGCACGATTTCCGTGCCCTCGCCAGGCACCCAGACGTTTACCCCTGGATTGGCAAGAACCAGATCCTGATAACCCAGACCGTAGCGTTGCGCGATGTCGACCAAGGTGTCGTCATACGTCGCGACTATGGTCGACATCTCGCCGATAACATCCTGACCCTCCGGCGGCAATTCGTAGATTGCGGCATAGCCGGGTGCGATCGCTGCGATCGTCGCTGCGATTATGAGTATGCGTTGCATCATTAACCTGTTTCGTCCCCGTCAATCACTTCGATCTCAGATTCAGCGGCCAGTAGCCACTCCTGCATTGCTGCGCTTTCGAGCAAGCGGTGTGGATAGTAACCAGCAGATTCCGGCAGATTGATGCCGTAGGTTCTAAAACGCAATACCACCGGCGCAAACATCGCATCGGCAATCGAAAAATCGCCGAATAACCAGCCCCCCTTATCGCCGTATTTTTTGTGGCACTCCGCCCAAATCGCGATGATGCGATCAATGTCCCTACCCAACTCGTCCGGCAGTGGGACCTTGCGCCCCATCGCACGGCAGTTCATGGGCATACAGGATCTCAGGACAGAAAATCCGGAATGCATTTCTGCCGAGATGGCGCGCGCGTGTGCCCGCTCGGCGCTATCCGTCGGCCACAGGTTTTTCTCGGGCCATCGCTCAGCAATAGTTTCAGCGATCGCCATCGTATCCCAGACGGTGACATCGTCAAGTTGCAGAATGGGAACGCGCCCCGCCGACGAAAACGCCGCTATTTCGCTGACTGAATTCGGCAAATCCAGGGCAATTCGGTGCTCTTCGAAGGGAATACCTGCTTCCCTGAGCAGCAACCAGGCACGCAGGGACCACGAGGAATAGTTCTTGTTACCAATGATGAGTTTGATTTTCATAGTACTGCCCGTTTAACTGTGCACATGGTAAACCATCGCGCATTGACCGATATAGGGATTTCCCGGTAGCCTGCTCGTATGACTATGAAAATCTCTTTCGAGCTCTCGGATAGCGACCTGAATTTTTTTCGCAAAGCTCTGAAGCAGTCCCGTGAAGCGGTACATGACGCCGAGGAGTCCGAGATAATTGAGGCTGTAAGCGATGTTCTCAATGGAATTCGCCGCAACGAGCCATTGCCTGACTTTGTCGGGAAGCGCATTCCACAACTTGAGTCATTCATCAGCATGTTGACTGACGACGAATGGCAGTTGCCGGAGGTTGATCGGGAACGATTGCTCGCGACCTTCGTTTACTTTGCCGATCCGGAAGACATCCTGCCCGACGACATTCCGGTCATAGGTTATCTCGACGATGTGATCATCATCGAACTCGTCGTCCGCGAACTGCATCACGTACGCATTGCCTACGACGACTTTTGTCAGTTCCGCAATGAATTTGACGAAGCCAACGGGAAGGATGTTGATCCGGTAATTCGGCGCGACCGAATCGATCGTCAACGGCAAAAACTGCATCAGCGAATGCAGCGCCGCTCAGCGCAGCAAAAGAAAAGTGAACTCTGGTGAGAGCACAGCGCAGCGGTGCGTCAAAGACGCATTAATACAGAACCCCAGGTAAAGCCGCCGCCAAAGGCTTCCATCAGAATCAACTGACCCCGTTTCAGCCTTCCATCGCGAATGCCGACGTCGAGTGCCATCGGTACGGAAGCCGCAGAAGTGTTGCCATGGTCCTGAACGGTTACGATGACTTTTTCCATGGGCATGTCGAGGCGTTTCGCCATTGCCTGAATAATGCGAATGTTTGCCTGGTGCGGCACCAGCCAATCGAGTTCCTCTTTCGAGACGCCAGCATCGTCCAGCGTTTCCATTGCGATTTTGCCCAGTGTCTTTACGGCAACTTTAAAGACCTCATTACCGGACATCATAATTTTCGCACCCGCTGTGCCAGCAGTCGCCAGATCCTTGGATGCGCCGACCGGGTAGTACAACAAGTCCTTGTATTGCCCATCGGCGCCAAGGTGACAGGAAATAATCCCTGGCTCCTCGGATGGCTTCAATATGACAGCGCCGGCGCCATCCCCGAACAAGACGCAGGTATTGCGATCGCTCCAGTCGACTAGTTTGGTGATGCATTCAGCACCCATAACCAAAGCGCACTTTACTTCGCCGGCCTTAATGAATTTGTCAGCCGTGGTCAGTGCGTATATGAAGCCTGTGCATGCTGCTTCGAGACTAAAGGCTGTGCAGGCCGGGATGCCGAGCTTGTGCTGAATAATGGTGGAAATGTTCGGGAAAATAAGATCGGGCGTCGTTGTGCCGGTGATAACCATGTCGATTTCGGAGACACTAATTCCGGCGTCCTCGATCGCGACTTTCGCCGCCTCAATGCACATATCCGAGGTCGTCTGATCTTCAGCGCAGACGTGTCGCCGTTCTACACCGGTGCGAGTACGAATCCACTCGTCCGACGTATCAACTATTTTTTCCAGATCG
Organism: Woeseiaceae bacterium; assembly: GCA_022866645.1. GTDB lineage: Bacteria > Pseudomonadota > Gammaproteobacteria > Steroidobacterales > Woeseiaceae > UBA1847. The sequence continues at coordinate 14,978 of JALHUQ010000049.1, forward strand.
GCGTTCGTCATGATTCGTTCGGGCAGGTAACGACCCGTTCCAACGATGCGCGAATACGTCATGCGATTTCCTTTTGCAGCAAGGTGCCGATTTGTTGTGGCAACTGATTCCTGACTTCAACAATTGCGGTATCAATCGCGTGCTGAAACGCGAGAGAATCCGCGCTGCCGTGGCTCTTGATCACAATACCATTAAGGCCAACCAGAGTCGCACCGTTGTATTTTCGGGAATCCATTTCCACCGCGAGGCTTCCAAGAACTCGGCTTGCGAGTATGCCTTGCAGCTTGGACAACCAGTTACGTGTGAACCCACGTTTCAGGAAATGGTGCACGAGTCCAACGGCACCCTCAATGGTTTTAAGTGCAACGTTGCCAGTAAATCCGTCAGTCACGACAACATCGGCTTTACCGGAAAAAAGATCGTTTCCTTCAATGAAGCCGACGTAGTTCAAGGTGCTCGCACTCAGCAAATCCGCGGCTGCTCGGACAGTGTCGTTACCTTTGGTGTCTTCGACACCAATATTGAGCAATGCGATGCGCGGACGATCGATGCCGACAATGTCCGAACTCACGATGGACCCCATCATCGCATATTGAAAAAGCTGTTCGGCAGTCGCCGCCGTATTCGCGCCGAGATCCAACATGTGCAGGGTTCCGCCCTTCGCAGGAAGCTCCGCGATAAACGCGGGTCGATCGACACCGGGCAGCATCTTCAGTACGAATTTCGCCGTCGCCATCAGCGCACCGGTATTGCCGGAACTGACGCAGGCGTCCGCAGCACCCTCTTTCACAAGATTGATCGCAACTCGCATTGAAGAATCTTTTTTCTTGCGAAGTGCATCGGCGGGCGGTTCGGCCATGTCCACAACTTCGGACGCATGGACGATCTGCAGTCTCGGATTGTCACCGACGATGCGCGTAACCAGAGTCTGCAATTCGGTCTGATCGCCTACCAGCCGCAATTCTATGTTGCGGTATTTCTGAAGTGTTGCGGCGGCCGCGCGCACGACCACCTCGGCACCGAGGTCGCCGCTCATCGCATCGAGGGAAATGGTTGAGTGTGATCCCACTAATAGTCAGACCGGCAATACAAACCGGCCAGGCTAGGGACTACTTACTCGACGTCTTCAATCTCAGGTTGCTTGACAACCTGGACACCGCGGTAAAAACCGTCGGGGGTTACGCAATGACGCAAGTGAGTTTCACCTGAGGTCGGGTCTACGGACAATGCCTGACCCTTGAGCTTGTCGTGTGAACGACGCATGCCTCGAGTCGATGGTGTCCTGCGACTTTTTTGAACGGCCATAACTTTCTCCAGTGAGACCCGGGGATTAATCCGAGTCCGTTTTGTTCTGTGTCATTTGCGAACGCAGCGCTGCAAACGGTCTCTTTAAATCTTGAACTCCCTCGTCATCCGAGGCTTCGGCTGGAAGCAATGCTTTGCACTCAGCCATCCTGTCGTGCATTGCCGAAAATGGCATTGCCATGATCAGCAGTTCTTCAACTATATCCTGCGGCCGCAAAGCCGGCTCATCAAGTTCCCAGACCTCGAACTCTTCGTACCCGTCAACGATTTGCTCTGCGTCCACCAGCAACAATTTCAGCTCTACACTGAGCTTCAGTCGAAACGGCTCCAGGCATCGCTGGCAAACGGCTACAACATGGGTTGTCGCGTTTCCCGATACCATCGGAAACCGTCCCGCGACGTCCACGAATCCGAACTGCAGCTGACCCGATACCGTGCTTTCGCGCCAATCGGATGGCGTTCTAGCAGGATCGAGCGCAGCAAGATCAGCCTCAACAATGGCCGCCAGACCCTCAAATGAACTAACTTTATCAGTAAATTCAATAACTTGTCCGACCGATGCAAGTTCTGCAGCGGTGCGGCGATCTCGCAGCGGATTGCCCATGGCGCGCGCATCATAAGGATCAGAGCCGCCGCTGTCAAAGCCTGGTCGATCACCCACAAGACAAAATCGTCGGTGGCCGGCCGCAAACCCGGTAAACTGCTCTCTTACCGCCTTAACAGTATGATTTATTTATGCAAAACCCGTCAGCACCGACAATAGTCCTGGCCTCGTCCTCACCGTATCGGCGCAGCCTGTTGGACCGTTTCCTCGACGACTACGAGGCGATTTCACCCGACGTCGACGAGTCCAATGGACGCGGTTTGGCGCCGGCTGAGCTCGCGACTCATCTGGCCCGAATGAAGGCCGAGGCCGTTGCTGTCATCGCTCGGGAGGCACTGGTCATCGGTGCCGATCAACTGGCGGTTCTCGACCACAAAGTCCTGGGCAAACCGGGAGATCATCAAAAAGCGGTGGAACAACTGCTCGCCGCCTCGGGCAAGGCCGTCACCTTCCTGACCGCGGTCTGCATACTCGATCCTATCGGTCGTGCACGCTACGAACACACCGACAAGACTACCGTGCGTTTTCGGCAATTTGACCGGCGTCTGGCGGAGGCTTATCTCCGGCACGACAAACCCTACGACTGTGCTGGCAGCTTCAAACTGGAAGGCGCGGGATTTGTACTTTTCGATTCAGTGACGGCTGACGACCCAACGGCGCTGATTGGCTTGCCGATGATCTGGGTCGCCGACCGTCTGTTGCAGTTGGGTTACTTGCTTCCGTAATTACCGTCTGCGTCGGGTCTCGGTTATTCCGTCCGACAAAAACCTCTCAAGGTCTTCAGCCAGCGGTGCCGTGAAGTGCAGGTCATTGCCGCTATCGTCCGCAAATGCGATCGACTGTGCGTGCAAGAACAATCGGGTTAGTCCTGATTTCTTCGCCTTGCGATTGGCGTCGTCATCGCCGTAGCGCTCATCCCCAACTATCGGATGCTCGACATGATCCAAATGGACACGAATCTGATGAGTGCGTCCGGTCAGTGGCGCGCACTGTAACAAACTGTAGGGACCGTATTTGCGCGACAGGCTCACCCGGGTTTGCGCTGGTTTACCGTGCTTGCCACTGACGACAACGTGACGCTCACCGTCTTTGCGGTGTTGCACGTACAGCGGCGCATCGATCAGCTGCTCGCCAAGCTGCCAGTGTCCGACGACCAGTGCCAGGTAGTTTTTCTCGACCTTACCCTCGCGAAAGCGCTCATGAAGGTCACGCAAGGCACTGCGGCGTTTCGCCATGACGAGACATCCAGAGGTCTCGCGATCAATACGATGGACCAGCGCCAGCTCCTTCAGGTCCGGACGCGCGTGGCGCAACAGCTCAATGACGCCATGGCTGATTCCGCTGCCACCATGTACGGCGACCCCTGTTGGCTTGTTGAGAACCAGCAATCGCTTGTCTTCGTATAGCACCCGATCGAGCATATCCGTGGCCATTTTCGCGGACGGCGGCGCGCCCTCCGCGCGGATGTGCGCCGGGGGTATGCGTACTTCGTCGCCCTCCACAAGCTTGTGTTCAGCCCGGACCCGGCCGCCATTGACGCGAACCTCTCCGCGACGCAACAGGTTGTATACACGGCCTTTCGGCACCCCCGGCAACTCGCCGCGCAGGAAATTGTCAATACGCTGCCCGGCTCGCTCGGCATCGATTGCGACTTTGCGGACCTCGGTTTTCGTCGTGTTGACGGAATCTTGCGATTTCGCACCGTACGGTGGCTTTTCTTGCATGATCAATAGCTTGTAGTGAGGTTGCGGTGTGCTATATTACCGCCCTGTGGTGCTCTGGCATACCAGTGCTCACAGCTCAAACGATTTTATTTTGGTTCCGCGATCTGCGAAACCTGATTCCAGAAGGCAGCAAAACCGGATTCCGGATTGCGCCGAAGCGGCAGAGCCGCAGGGAAATCATGCTGATTTATTTATGGGTGCTGGCGACATTGCGCCAGACCCGAAACGAGATGACTGATCTGATCGATGGCGCAATCCGGCGCCGTGTTCGTTTGCATGACCTCCCCTCTGCCCGTATAGCGCCCTCCACCGTATTGCTGTCCTCACTTACACAAGTAGGACAACATGAAAAGAATGCTAATCAATGCAACTCAGGAAGAAGAGTTGCGCATGGCGATGGTCGATGGCCAACGTCTTTACGATCTCAATATCGAAGCGCCGGCTAGCGAACGCAAAAAAGCCAATATCTATAAAGGAAGAATAACGCGCGTCGAGCCCAGCCTCGAAGCCGCCTTCGTCGATTACGGCGCTGATCGCCACGGATTCCTGCCGCTGAAAGAAATTTCCAGCGAATACTTTGTCAAAGAAAACAAATCCGGCGGCAAACCCAATATCAAAGACGTTCTCAAGGAAGGTCAGGACATTGTCGTCCAGGTCGATAAGGAAGAACGAGGCAACAAGGGCGCAGCGCTAACGACCTTTGTCAGCCTCGCCGGTCGCTTCGTCGTTTTGAAGCCGAACAAGGACCGTTCCGGCGGCGTTTCACGTCGTATTACGGGTGAAGACCGCGATCTCGCGCGCAAAGCGCTGCATGAGATTGAAATCCCTGAGAATATGAGTGTCATCCTGCGCACGGCTGGCATCGACCGCAGCGCCGAAGAGCTGGCGTGGGATCTGCAAAACCTGATGACCATCTGGGCTGCGATTCTGAACGTCGTGCTGGAGCGCCCGTCACCTTTCCTGATCTACCGCGAAGGCGACTCGGTCGTTCGTGCACTGCGCGATTACCTGACGGACGATATCGGCGAAATTCTGATCGATGACGAAGCGACCTATAAAGATGCCTATGAGCATGTCGAGCAGACAATGCCACAGAATCTTAAAAGGCTGAAACACTACGTCGACCCGGTTCCGCTGTTCACGCGCTTCCAGGTTGAGTCGCAGATCGAATCGGCGTTCGCTCATAACGTCACCCTGCCGTCCGGCGGCAGCATTGTAATCGATCATACCGAAGCACTGGTATCCATCGATATCAACTCGGCTCGCGCCACAAAAGGCGGCGATATTGAAGCAACCGCTTTGAACACCAACCTCGAAGCGGCTGACGAAATTGGCCGCCAATTGAGAATTCGCGATCTTGGCGGCCTCATCGTTATCGATTTCATCGACATGGGACCGCAGAAAAACCAGCGTGATGTTGAAAATCGATTGCGCGATGCGGTAAACCAGGACAGGGCCCGGGTTCAGATTGGCAAGATCAGTCGTTTCGGCTTGCTCGAAATGTCTCGACAACGCATGCGCCCATCGATCGGTGAATCGGCTTACAAGACCTGCCCGCGTTGCACAGGCTTCGGCACTATTCGCGGTACCGAATCTTTGGCACTGGCTATCCTGCGCATAATCGGCGAGGAGGTGCTCAAGGAGCGTACCGCGAAGGTTATCGCCCAATTGCCGGTCGAGGTGGCAACGTACCTGTTGAATGAAAAGCGCGACTGGGTACAGAACCTGCAGATTCGGCATGAGACCGAGGTTGTGCTGGTCGCAAATTCGAATCTCGAGACGCCGCACTACGAAGTTCGCCGCGTACGCGACGATCAATTGGATTTGCCGGAAAACATGGGTGCGAGTTTTACGCTCGTACACGCTCAGATCGAGCCCGAATCTCCGCAGGCTGTCCTCGAACGCAAAGGTGCTGAGCTTGCGGCAGTCGCTACAATGAAACCATCGACGCCCGTACCAGAACCCAGGAAACCAGCAGGTATTGGGTTGTGGGCCAGGATTATTGCCTTCTTTACGGGCGGCGACAGCAAGAAGAAATCACATAAAGGACGCGACAAGACTACGCAGGGGAATCGGGGTAAACGCACGCAGCAACCGTCGCGTAATCGCAATGATTCACGGTCGCGTAGTGACAGCCGCGGTAGCCAGCGCAAGGCAACTGGCAAGAAAGCGCCAGCCAAACGACAGCCCAAAGCGCAGGAGCCGAAAGACACTGAGCAAAAGGCGAAAAGCCCGCAACAGCCCCTTGAACAAAAGCCAAAGCAGGCGGAAATCGAATCGTCTGAGGAAGGGAATGGCGAGCAAAAGAAAACTCGCAGTCGTCGAAGTCGCGGTGGCCGCAGGCGTCGCCGCGGTGCCGGAGACAAGTCAGAGCAGGCGGCGGAAAACCAGACGCAGAATGATGAGTCTTCTGTTGCCACTCTGGACCAAAATCCTCAGGAAGAAAGAACGCAAGACAGCGAGACGGACAACAATCGAAAGCCGCGACGACGGGCATCGAAGAATGACGGTCCGCCAAAAGTAAGAACTGACACGGAACGGGCCAATGAAGCTGGCAGTACTGACGACACAGCGTCGCACAGGGTTCCGGCGACGCCCAAAGCTGACGCCAGTCCCGACGCTAAGCCAGCGCCAGCAGCAGTGGCTGAGACCAAGCCTGAGCCGAAACCGGTCGCTGAGCCGAAACCGCAAGCTATCGTTGAGGTAAAACCGGAACCGAAACCGGTCGCTGAGCCGAAACCGGTCGTTGAGGTTAATCCGATAGTGGCTGAAGCTAAGCCTGCCGCTCGCCTGTTACCGTGGGATGAAAACTAGATCGTCCTGGAACTTATGAGAGCGTCTCGAGCAATCCTCGGGACGCCTCTTCCACCAGATCAAGCACGCGCTCGAATCCAGCGCTACCGCCATAATACGGGTCAGGAACCTCTGTCTCACCGACAGACGCGTAGCTCAAAAACATCCGCACCTTATGACGATGTTGTTCCGGGGCCTGCTCCAGAAGTCGCGACTGATTATCGACGTCCATCGCAATGATGTAGTCGAAAATCTCGAAATCCTGATCGCTAACACGCCGCGCCCGAATGTTCGCCAGCGACACGCCACGGCGTTCGGCTGCAGCGGTCGCGCGCCGATCGGGCGGCTCACCAACGTGATAGGCGTGGGTGCCAGCGGAGTCGACTTCGATTCGATCTGCAAGGCCAGCCTCATTGACGAGATGGCGGAATACTCCTTCCGCCGTTGGCGAGCGGCAGATGTTGCCCATGCAAACGAATAGAACTGAATATTTTGTTTTAATTTCAAGCATTTATATAACTTTCTTCCAGTCAATTCTTCAAAAAATCAAGTCCGATTTCGTACCCCCCCCTGACAACGCTGACCTACTGACCGTCCGGCGCTTGCCAAAGTTCGATGCGATTGCCCTCCGGGTCCATGACCCATCCAAATTTGCCGAACTCAGACTCTTCGTACTTTACGGTGAGAACAGATAACCATAGCCGCAGGCCAGCGACCCAAGCACTGCCAATAACAGTCGCCCGTTTCCTGGCAACGCGCTTCAATTCGGCTGAGGATGCCGATTTGAATTTCGCGTTGATGTCAGGGTGTGGTTCAAGAAAGCGCTTTGCGAGGTCCATCGCGGCCGCCGGAATGTCGTGCTCTCTCTTCATCAGGTATCCAGCCTCTATCACATCGAAATCGCGTCACCACTGTAATGAGTCAGGAGACGCGGGTAAACAGCTATACGCCCACAGCTTGGGCCCTGGAGGGGGATAAACGCGGTACGTGGCCAAGGAGATGTCACGGCCCGTGTTATGACAATTGGCGTAGTAGCGCTGCTTGATCCGGCCATTACCGGCGAGCGCCGGGTGGCCGCGACGTACATTCCACCAACCGCCGCTCCGGACACATCGATTGCTTCGGTATTTGCTGATCGCAAATCCCTCGAAAACCGCGTAGGCTCTGCGGAATTCCGTATATCTTGCTTTTTTTCGGGGGTTCAAGATGAGTGCATTTAAGGTTCACAGAGGTCTTCTCGGCATCGTCGCAGCAACGCTGGTGACGCCTGTCATAGCGCAAGACAACATATCGTTCATTGAAGAAATTGTCGTCACATCGACCAAGCAAGCAAGGACACTGCAAGAAGTGCCGCTCGCCGTAACGGTCGTCAGCGCTGAGGAACTAAAGCAGTCGCAAATTCTTGATGTCAAGGATCTGCAATTCCTGGTGCCTTCACTGCGCGTAGGCCAGTTGCAGAGTTCGGGTAACACCAACTTCTTTATCCGTGGCTTTGGTAACGGCGCCAACAACGCCGGCATCGAGCCGTCGGTGGGTGTCTTCATCGATGGCGTCTATCGTTCGCGCTCCGCATCGGCGCTCAACGACCTGCCGAACCTCGAGCGCATCGAGGTATTGCGCGGACCACAGAGCACACTGTTCGGCAAGAACGCTTCAGCGGGCGTCATCAGCATCATAACGGCAAAGCCGAGCCTTGATGAAACAACGGGTTCCGTCTCGCTGACCGCCGGTGACTACAACCAGTTTATCGTCAAAGGCGACGTTAACGGGCCCTTGTCGGATACCGTTGGCTTCAGTCTGTCTGGCAGTTACAACCAGCGCGATGGTTACTACGAGAATCTTGCCGGCGGTGACCCGTTGGGTGAACTCAATCGCTACGGCGTACGTGGCCAGTTGTTATTCGCTCCCTCTGATGCGCTCGAAGTTCGGGTCATCGCTGATTATTCGAATTTCGACGAAGCCTGCTGTGGTGTCGCCAACTTGCAGAGCGGACCAACGGCTGGAGCTATTGTCGCTATCGGCGGCAACCTGGTGCCGAATGCACCTTTCGCCTACCAGGGCTATTACGATTTCACACCGGTCAACGAAGTCGAGAACAGCGGCGCATCAGTGCAATTCGACTACGACTTCAACGATTCGGCGACGCTGACATCGATCACTTCCATGCGTAATCTGGCGCGATTCGAAAACGGCGACGTCGACTTCACGAGCGCGGCATTGATCGATCCTTCCAGCGGCAATCTGACCGATGTTGATATCGATACATTTACACAGGAGTTTCGTCTGGCCGGATCGACGGAGCGCTTGGATTGGATGGTCGGCGCGTACTTTTTCGATGAGAAAATAGATCAACGTACGGGCCTCGTCTACGGTCCGGGATTCCGCCCGTATGCCGATATACTCTCGCAGGGCGTGCCGGGCAATTCCATACTGAATGTATTCGAACTCCTCGGGGGAATGACGCCCGGAACGCTGTTTGGCCCAGGTCAGGGTTTGATCGAACTATCGACCATGGACGACCAGGCGTTTTCGGTTTTTGCGCAGGTCGACATCGACTTGGGCGACCGGGCGACGCTGACGCTCGGCGCCAACTACACCGAGGATGAGAAAGACGTCAACTTCAATTCGACGCAAACTGACGTATTCTCGGCGCTGCCCAGAGCCGCATTCCAGGCGGTTGGTCAGGCCGTGATATTTAACGCCCTTGAGACTGCCGACCCCGGAAATCCAGCCAATGGGCCAACGGCCGCGTTTCTGAGCACAATACAATGTTCAGCAACAAACCCGCCGCCGGCGTGTAACCCGGTGTTCGGGCTGCAAGCACTTCAGTTCCTGCCGCCGAACATCAGTTTTCCGAACTCCGTTGAAACGGGCAATACGAAAGACGATGACACGACCTGGACCGTGCGGCTTGCCTTCGACCTCACGGACGATGTCAACGTCTACGCGAGTGCGGGCACGGGATTCAAGGCCAGCTCATGGAACCTGTCGCGTGATTCGCGTCCGTTCGCAAGCGATCAACAGGCTCTGGAAGACGCTGGTCTGACCGCCGGCACGCCGAACCTGAATTACACACAGCGTTACGCGCAGCCCGAATCGGCAACAGTGTACGAATTGGGCCTGAAAGGTAGCTGGGATACTATCGCTATGAATCTCGCGATTTTCGATCAGGAAATCGAGAACTTTCAGTCCAACATTTTCGTCGGCACTGGCTTCCAACTGTTGAACGCCGGCAAACAATCGACGACTGGCCTGGAGGTCGATTTCCGTTGGCAGCCAACTGACTCATTCCAGGGAACGCTTGCCGCGACTTACCTCGATCCTCTGTACGACTCGTTCCCGACGGCGTCGTGCGTGGGGGGTGACTGTGACCTTAGTGGCACCAAGCCGCCTGGCATCAGTGAGCTGAGTGTCGTCGCTTCCGGCACTTTCAATTTCAACGTCGGCAACGCTTCAGCCTTTATCCGCGGCGAGTACATCTACGAGGACGAAGTGCGGGTTATCGAGAACGTACCTGCAAACGTTGCCTCGCGCGAAGTCAGCACGTTCAACGCAAGCTTCGGTCTTGCCTGGGATAATGGCTTCGAGGCCATGCTCTGGGGTCGTAACCTTAATAACGACGAGTATTTGCTGAGCGCGTTCCCGTCGGTCGCGCAAAGCGGCAGCTACTCAGGCTACCCGAATCAGCCAGCAACCTATGGCGTGACGGTGCGCAAGTACTTCGACTAGCAAGCTTGCTTATGGCTACAGGAAGACGGGCTCCGAAAGGGGCCCGTTTTTTTTGACGACCTGGATCGCGAGTTCGTCTGCCGCTCACGGGCTGTCACCGCAGCGCTGCAGGCAGAGGTCAATTTGTTCGATGAGCGCAGCCGATCTCACTGCATCCATCGTCAAATCCACAGGGACGTACCAATATTGATCGGGAAGATCTCGCCCGACTTTGACGGCATCTTTCTCGGTCATGAAGACATTGAAATCATCGCCAAACTGCAGATCCGCTTTGCTGAGCGCCGCGTGGTCCGGAAAACTGTGCTCGATGACCTGAATTCCGTGCGTGCGCAGCAAATCAAAAAACCGTTTCGGATTTCCGATACCGGCAACGGCGTGCACGGTAGTATCTTTAAATCCCTGCAGCGGGCGCGCTAATGAACCATTCAAACGAGTCGCCTCGCGCGCTACCAATTCAAACGCGATAGCGCCCGGAAGCTCGGTCGTGCCGTTGACCAGCACCTGATCGACACTCTGCAGTCGTTCCGGAGCTTCCCTGAGCGGCCCTGCAGGCAACAAACGGCGATTGCCTAATCCACGTTCGCCATCGACAACACAGATCTCGAAGTCGCGTTGCAGACGCAGGTGCTGCAATCCATCGTCGGCAATAATGACATCGACGCCATCGTCGACCAGCATGGCCGCCGCTCTGACCCGATCCGAATCGACGGCAACCGGACAGCGTGCTCGACGTGCCAGCAGGACCGGCTCGTCTCCGACGACCGCGGCGTCGCTGTCGATATCGACTCGCATCGAGGTACCCGATTTGCTGCCGCCGTAGCCGCGACTCACAATGCCTGGCGTGTAGCCCTTCGCGCGCAATTCATTGACCAGCCAAATGACGGTCGGCGTTTTACCGGTGCCACCTGCCGTGATATTGCCGACGACAATGACCGGTGCGTGGGCTTTGCAGGTACGAAATAAGCCGCAACGAAACAGCAGTGATCGCAGGCTGAGCAGCAGCCAATACAGTCCACTGAGTGGCAGCAATACCCAACCTGATGCCGCACCGTCGTACCAGACTCTGTGTATCCATCGGTAGGTCGCGCTCACAGCAGAGCACTACGCGTCACTGAATTGCATGCGATACAGCGCGGCATAATGCCCTTCCTGCGCCACCAGCTCAGCGTGGGTACCGGACTCCACAATTTTTCCGGCATCCAGAACGACAATCTGGTCGGCCTTCTCAACCGTCGACAGCCGGTGAGCGATAACCAGGGTCGTCCTGTCCTTCATCAGTACATTGAGTGCATCCTGAATACGTCGCTCGGACTGCGTATCGAGTGATGAGGTTGCCTCGTCAAGAATCAGCACCGGTGCATTTTTCAACAGCGCCCTGCCGATCGCAATGCGCTGCCGCTGGCCGCCCGACAACAACACGCCACGATCACCCACCATGGTTTCCAATCCACGGGGCAGCTCGTTGGTAAAGTCGAGTACATGCGCCGCTTCAGCCGCCTTCATCAATTCCTCTTCTGAGTAAGATCTCAATTGCCCATACGCCAGATTATTTCGAATCGTGTCGTTGAACAAAATGACGTCCTGACTGACGAGACTGATATTGTTGCGCAGACTAGCCAGCGTGAAATCGCGTATCGATACGTCATCGATCAGGATGTCGCCGGAATCAAACTCGTAAAACCTTGGCAGCAAACTGACCAATGTCGATTTGCCGCTACCCGAGTGGCCGACGATCGCCAGGGTCTTGCCGGCGCCGATGGAAACAGTGATGTTCTCGACGACTGGCGAATCCTCGTCGCCATAAGAAAACCCGACATTGTCGAAGCGAACTCGACCGCGAACACGCTCGATCTCATGGGTACCCGTGTCTGATTCGTCTTTCTCATCAATAATCATGAACAGGCTGTCGGCGCCGGCGACACCGCGCTGCAGAGTGGCATTGACGTTAGTGATACGCCTTACCGGTTGCAGCATCAGTGTCATCGCGGAGAAGAAAGAAATAAACTGACCCGGCGAAAGTACGCCTTCGATCGATTGCTTCCCAGCCATGAAAATGACCAGCGCGATGCCGAACCCGAACACCATCTGCGTAACCGCGACGCCCATCGATCGAACTCGAATGAGTTTGAGATTTTGTTTTCGGTTGCGCTCATCGACGGCGGCCAATCTGTCGCGTTCGTACTCATAGCCACCAAACGCTTTAACAACCGAATTGCCACGAATGATCTCGTCAGTAACCTGGGTCACCTCACCAACGGTGTCCTGTATACGATTGCTGTAGCGTCGAAACGCAATGCCGAGCAGCCAGACCAGCGCGCCGACTATCGGAATAAGAATGGCGACAAATACCGTCAGTGAAGGACTTTGATAAAGCATCACGCCGATAGCGGCGACGACGGTCAGAATATCGCGCACCCCGATCGTTACGACGCTGGTCACCGACTCCGCGACCATCTCCACGTTGTACGTTAATCTCGACAACAAGGGGCCCGCCGCCTGTCCGTCGAAAAATTTGACCGGCAACGTCAGGAACTTGTTGAATACCTGCCGTCGCAAGTCGCTGATGACGCTGCGCCCGATCCACCCGAGCGACGCCTCGGTGGCAAACCCGGACAAACCGCGCAGCATAAATATCACCATGAAAGCCAGCGGTATCCAGCGACCGGACTCGACCTGTTTGGCGACCAGGGTATCGTCCATCAGCGGTTGCAACAGATACGCGAGACTCGCTTCAACGACAGCCGTGGCTGTCATGCCCACAACCGCGATAAAACCAACCAGCTTGTGCGGTGTCACGTACTGCCAGAGACGGCCGTAGACGACTCGAACTTCAGGACCGATACGCTTACTCACCGTGGCAGGTTTCCCTCGCTACTCGACCGGATCATTGACGGTCGCGATGCTGATATGGGTAAATCCGAGTCGCCCGGCGACGTCCATCGCAGTGACAACGTGCTGGTGTTTGGCGTTGGCGTCGGCACTGATCGTCAGCGGCAGGCGATTGTCGCCGGCAGATACTTTTTGCAGCGCATTACGAATCGTTTCCGGTCGGTTGTTAATCAATTCGCGCCCGTTGACCAGGTAGACGCCGGTTGCCGTGATCATAATGTCGATTTGCTCGGCTGGCTCTTCAACGATCGCAGAGCTATCCGCTTGCGGCAAACTGATATTGATTTGCGATTGCTTCACAAAGCTGGTCGACACCATGAAAAAAATCAGCAATAGCAGCACAACATCGATCAACGATGTGAGGTTGACCTCTGGCTGCGTTCGCACCCGCAGGCTGAGTTTCATTTTTTGCTCTTCTCACTTCGTCGATGCAGTGCCTCAACAAGTTTGATGGCTTCTTTTTCCATGTCGACGACCAGCGTATCGACGCGTGTTCGGTAGTAGCGGTAGCCGATCAATGCCGGAATGGCCACAGTCAAACCCGCGGCAGTTGTGATCAAGGCTTCGGCAATGCCGCCGGCAAGCACGGTCGGATCACCAACGCCGTGCGTCGTAATCGCCGAAAATACCTTGACCATGCCGATGACCGTGCCCAGCAGTCCGAGTAATGGGCTGATCGCGGCAACGGTACCCAGGGTCTCAAGATAACGTTCCAGCTCGTGGACAACATGACGGCCGGTATCCTCGATTGAATCTTTCAGGACGGCACGTTCGCGATCACGGTTGATCAGGCCGGCCGCGAGTATCTGTCCGAGTGGCGATCCCTGGTGCAGCGTCTGGATCTGCTTCTGATCCAGCTGGTCTTTCTTGACCCATCCCCACACCTTGCTGGTGAGATCTTCCGGGATGACGCGCTTTTGTTGCAGTGTCCAGAAACGCTCGAGAATAATGCCCATGGCGATGATGGCGCACAGGATAATGGGCAGCATCAGCCAGCCACCCGATTTGACTATCTCAACCATAAGAACCTGAATCTGGGAGGAAAATGGAAATATACAGTGACAGCGCCAAAAATTCTCCCTAAAGCGCTGCAGAATCGTGCCAGAAACGTTGTCGCCGCAGCCTTTCCTGGCGCAACAGACTGACTCCATCCCTCGCGCAGAGCCTGAAACTGATAGCACCGGAGCTCGCGGTATCCAGCACGAGCGCGCCACCACCCGCCCAGCGCTCTGTCACACGTTCTTTGGGAAAGCCCCAGCGGTTGGCATGCCCGACCGACGCGATCGCGAGATCAGGACTCAGACGACTGACGAATGGCGGGCTGGAGGACGTCAGGCTACCGTGATGTGGAATCAGGACCACGCTCGCTGCGGCTAAAGGCTCTCGCGCCAACAGGATTTTTTCCCCTGCAAGCTCGATATCACCGGTCAGGACAAGTCGATATGGCCCCACGCTAATAGCCAGCACACACGATGCGTCATTACCGAGCAATCCGGCATTGGCGGGTGGATGCAAAATCTCGAAAGTTGCACCGTCGGCATGCCAGATCTGTCCGGCGGTGCAGTCGAATACCTTTTGGCCGACGTCTGCAAGCGGCTCCCCGGCGAGAATCCGGCCAACCTCGATCTCGCGTACCATCGCTGCTACGCCCCCGGCGTGATCATCATCGGCGTGCGAAACGACCAGCCAATCGAGTACCGCTATCCCGCGGTAGCGCAGGAACGGCAATAGCAGTTGTTCTGCAGCACTGCCGCCGCCTCGATAGCTTGCGCCCGTGTCAAATACCAGCGTGTGCTGCCGGCTTTGCACGACCACAGCCAGTCCCTGCCCCACATCCAGCACGTGCGTATCGATACAGGCGCTCGGTGGTGGAGCAGGTTTGTACAGTAGCAAGGCCATGACAGCTAACACGGCCACCCAGCGGCCCGGCCAGCCGCGTGGCAGGATAATCCAAAGCACTGGCAGAAAAATGACACACATCATTTTGCTGTCGAACCCGTCGACGCCCGAAACGAAACCGTCGGTGATCGGGAGATGCGCGAACTCGATGATGACCCGTTCAATGACGCCCACGCTCGCCGCAGACAGTTGCAGCAGGACGAGACTTGCCGAGTCCCAGAGGGGCTCGATTACCATGCTGGCCAGCGTCAGGGGAACGGTGATCAGACTGAAGACCGGCACCGTAATCAGGTTCACCGCCGGCGCAACAAGACTCAGCCGCTGGAAGACCAGCACCGTCAGTGGCATCAGTCCAAACAGCAGGACAAACTGCATATGAACGAGTTGGCGGACCATGGATGCAGGCCTCGCGACGTAAGCAGGACCGTCGAAAGGACGTAAATAGATGCTGACAAGAAATATCAAAAGCGCGACAGCGCCGAAAGACAGGCTGAATCCTGGCGTCATCGTTGACACGGGATCCAGAATGAATATCAGCATAGCGGCCAGCGCGACGATTCGCACTGGGTCAGGACGTCGCCGGCCCAGAAGTGCGACTGCGGCCAGTGCCAGCATGATCGTCGCGCGCTGCGATGGTACCGCCAGGCCGGACAGGCAGGCGTAGGCCACGGCCATTCCAAGCGCCGCGATAGTCGCCTGGTCGAGATGATTACCGCGAAAACGACAGCCGCCCGACAATAGAGTGAAGACTGTGAATGCGGCCGCCGCCGCCAGTCCAATATGCAGACCGGAGATGGCCATCAGGTGGCTGCTGCCGGTTTTCGCGTACCGATCCCATTGCTCACGCGAAATGAGATGCCGCGCCCCGACGCCGATCGCTGCGAGCACCGGCTGCGAGGCTTTGCCCGCCTTTTCGGCGCGCGACACAAAGTCGCGTCGGTAGGCGTCCAGTGGTGACAGGGAGCCGCGCTCCAACAACCGATTTCGCTTGCCGCTGACGATGTAGCCCGCGGCATGCAGTTTTTCCCGAAACATCCAGTCTTCAAGGCTGAACAGTCCCGGATTGCTATTGCCACGCGGCCGCCGCAAGCGCACTTCGAGTTCCCAGATGTCACCGATTTGCGGCAACTCCGGCGGATCGATCCAACTGACACGCGACCGCGGCGGAATCCTCGCGTCGTCGATGGGCTTGATCAGCATCGATACCGAGGCGCCCGTTAGCTTGGGAAAGTCAGCTATGCGCACGCTCGCCATCATGCTGTCGCCCGCGAATCGTGGCTCGAGTCGCGCATCAATGATGTTGTTGGCTGCGTGTACAAAAAGGCTGAACCCCAAGAGCAGGAAAGCGATCCACCGTGCACGCCGAATGAAAAAAATCAAAATTATCGCAACAAAAAGCAGCTTGCAGAGGTCAGAGTCTAAACGAACCCTGTTATGCTGCGCCGCGAAGCCGCCCGCCAGAACCAGCAGGCAAATTCGCATCATCGTTGTCGTATTTTTCAGCACCAACCATCAAAACCGGACCACCCGTCAATGCCAAGACGCTTTTTCAGGAAATTCGCGTTCAAACGCCATCACGTCAGTGAGCAGTGGTTCATGACGCCGTTTCGGCATTTGCTGCACGACCACAATTTGTGGGGCATACGCCGACGGACGGTCGTGCCGGCGTTCGCGATCGGCCTGTTCATCGCCTTCATGCCTACGCCTGGCCACACACTGACGGCTGCGCTACTGGCGCTGGGCCTGCGAATCAATATTCCGGTGGCTGCGTTAACAACCTGGGTCTCGAACCCGGTGACGATGGGGCCGATGTATTACTTTGCCTATCGTTTCGGCCGCAGCCTCCTCGACACGCCTTTACGACAATTCAAGTTTGAAATGTCGTGGGACTGGGTAACGCACACGTTTGTGACGATATGGCAGCCGATGTTGCTGGGCTGCATTATTTTGGGGGCCACCGCGGCGCTTGTAGGCTACGTCACGCTGGACCTGCTTTGGCGATCGTCAATAGCCGACTACAAATCCCGCAAACAAGACAGCCGCCGCGATCGCGAATCCTAACTCGACGGTTTCAGAGTCCCGTCCTCAAGCAGAAGGATTCGATCCATCCTGGCCGCGATCGAGTGATCGTGAGTCACGATGACCAGGCTGGTTTTCAATTCCTGATTCAGTTCCAGCATCAGGTTCAAAACGTGAGCGCCGTTTCCAGCGTCCAGGTTGCCTGTCGGCTCATCCGCCAATACAAGTTGTGGTCGTGTGATCAACGCACGTGCCACCGCGGCGCGCTGACGCTCACCGCCGGACAGTTCGCCCGGTTTGTGATTGAGTCGCCCGCCCAGACCGACCCGGCCCAACAATTCCCGCGCCTGCAGGATTGCCGTCGCTTTCGGCTCACGGCGAATCATCAGCGGCATGGCGACGTTCTCTTCGGCCGTGAATTCCGGCAGGAGATGATGAAACTGGTAGACGAATCCGACGTTCCGATTACGCAGCTCACCTTTCGCCGACTCGTCGGTGCCATGCATCGCCTCGCCATTGATAAAGACTTCCCCCTCGTCAGGTTCGTCGAGCCCTCCCATTATTTGCAATAGCGTGGTTTTGCCCGACCCCGAAGTACCGATAATGGCAACGCGCTCTGCTGGCTGCACCTTAAGATCAACGCCGTGCAGCACGACCAGCGTCGACGCACCTTCGTTAAAGCGTCGAACAACGCCACGGCAATCAAGAACAGGGTTAGTCATATCGTAGGGCCTCAGCCGGCGCTGTTTTTGCAGCAACCCAGGCGGGGTAAATGGTTGAAAGCAACGCGAGCGCGAGTGCAATGGCGGCGACCAGTGCCACATCACCGTATTTCAGATCCGCTGGCAGGTCACTAATGAAATAGACGTCGGCAGCGAGAAATTTGATGCCGAATACCGATTCGAAAAACCCAATTATCGACTCAAGATTTAACGCCAACAACATTCCGAACACAACGCCCGCCAGCGTGCCTGCGATACCGACGATGCTGCCTTGCGTCACAAAAATCTTGAGTATGCTCATAGGGCTTGCGCCGATCGTGCGCAGTATGGCGATGTCCGACTGCTTGTCTTTCACCACCATGACCAGCGTCGAGACAATATTGAAAGCGGCAACTGCAATCACCATCATCAAAATCACGAACAAAATGGATTTTGTAATTTGAATGGAACGGAAGAAGTTGACGTGCCGGCGTGTCCAGTCGCTGACAAGAACGAGTTCACCGTTCTCTAACGCGACTTCACGAACAATCGCAGGAGCATTGTAGATTTCCGTTACGTTGAGCCGCACGCCGCTAACCGCGTCGCGCATTCGATACAATTTCTGGGCGTCGCCAATATTGATAAACGCGAGTCGACGGTCGAATTCATACATTCCAACGCGGTAAATTCCACTGACTGTGAATCGTTTGGTTCTTGGAACAATCCCGGCGGGAGTCACTATTCCTTCGGCAAGCGTTACCGTCACCTTGTCACCGACACTGACCTTGATGGCAGCGGCTAACTCGACTCCCAGAACAATATTAAAATCGCCACGCGCAAGATCGGTGAGTTTGCCGGTCTGCATTACGCCGCCAACTCCGGAAACGGTGGCTTCCTGCTGCGGATCGATGCCTCGTAACTCGGCACCGCTCAATTGTTTTTCGAACACCAGCAAAGCCTGACCTTCTACATAAGGCGCAGCTGCAGTGACTCGGGGATTTTTGACTGCGATCTCGATCAGTTCTGTCGGATCGTCCAACTCGCCGTCGACCCCCTCAATGACGGCATGGGCGGTCATCGCCAATAGCCGATCTTTTAGTTCCCGCTCGAAACCGTTGACGACGGACATTACGACAATCAATACCGTCACAGCGATAGCGATGCCCAACATCGAAA
>JALHUQ010000337.1 GCA_022866645.1 Woeseiaceae bacterium
TGCTGGACGGTGGCGGTCTGAGTAAATTGCGCCGCATCGGTGCGGCTATTGAGGACTTTAAGGAGTCCGGCAAACCGGTGGTTGCCAGCGCTGACTACTTCAGTCAATCCGGCTACCACTTGGCTGCTCACGCTGACGAACTTTACATGCACCCGGAAGGTATGGTTTTTTTCGAAGGCTACGGCGGATTCCGGAGCTATTACAAAGAGGCCATCGATAAATTGCGCGTGGACTGGAATGTATTTCGCGTTGGCACACACAAGTCTTTCGTCGAACCGTATACGCGAATGGACATGTCGCCCGAGGACCGGGATTCCCGCACGCGCATGATCGAGCAGTTTTGGACTATGTACCAGGACGACGTTGAGGCCGCTCGCGGACTCACAAATGGAACCATCAATGAATTCGCCCAGAACCTGGTTGAGCATGTCACCGCAGCGGGTGGCGATATTGCGGTCGCGGCAAAAGAGGCAGGACTCGTTGACGATCTGCTAGCTCGAAGCGACTTGCGCGATGTGCTTACGGCCTATGCAGGCGAAGACTCGAACGATAGCACGCTCTATTCATCGGTGTATTCGCAGGATTATCTGCGGAGCATGCGTTTGTTGCATGGCGGGGATGTTCAGGATGAAAACGTCGCGATCGTTATGGCGGTAGGTACCATTCTCAACGGCTCACAACCGTCCGGAAGTATCGGCGGCGACTCGACGGCTAACTTACTGCGTGAGGCATTGTCCGACGATACCGTCAAAGCCGTTGTCCTTCGTGTGGACAGCCCTGGCGGTAGCGTTTTTGCCTCCGAGGTGATCGCTAGTGAGATACAGGCCCTGCGAGCTGCCGGGAAGCCGGTAGTCGCATCGATGGACAGCGTCGCGGCGTCCGGCGGCTATTGGATTTCAGTGGCCGCTGACAGAATCATCGCAAGCCCTGCGACAGTGACGGGCTCCATCGGGGTTTTCGGCATGTTTCCGACCTATCAACGTACGCTTGAGGCTATCGGTGTGGCAAGTGATGGTGTTGGTACGACCCCCTGGGCTGGTCAGTTGCGCCCTGATCGAGAAATGTCTGCCGCAGTCAAACAATTGTTTCAGCTGGTCATTAACGACACTTACGACGACTTTATTTCCGGTGTGGCAGAGCGGCGCGCAATGGACAAGCAACAGGTCGATAAAGTGGCACAGGGTCAGGTATGGACAGGGCAGGATGCACTTGCCAACGGTCTTGTCGACGAGCTCGGAACCTTCGAGGATGCGGTCCGGATTGCTGCCGAACTCGCAGGACTCGATGAAGGCAACTACGGCAGGAAACTGATAGAGACCGGCTTGTCGCCGACAGAGCAAATGATCCTCGATTTCCTTGCCCTGTCACAGCGCACTGGTTTTGATATGAGCAGACTGGTGAAGGGGCCTAACGCACTGGAGTCATTTGCCAGTAATGTGCAAAAGCTGCTGGCCGGATTGACGCAATTCAACGATCCGAAAGGTATCTATTCTCATTGCTTCTGTGAAATAGATTAGCTAACTCCAGTTGAGAATGACCTTGCCGGACTGACCGGACTCCATGAGCTCAAAAGCCGGCAGATAATCGTCGACTTGGAAGTGGTGTGTGATGATGGGTGCGATGTTGAGGCCGCTTTGCAGCATGCTGGACATCTTGTACCAGGTTTCAAACATCTCGCGGCCGTAGATGCCTTTCAACACGAGTCCCTTGAAGATGACGTCCTTCCAATCAATGTCGGTCTCTTTCGGAAGAATTCCGAGAATCGCGATCTTGCCGCCGTGATGCATCGTGCGGAGCATATCTTTGAATGCTTGAGGATTGCCGGACATTTCCATACCAACGTCAAAACCCTCTTCCATGCCGAGCGCACGCATCGTTTCGTCAAGTGACTCCGTGGTGACATTCAGCGCTCGCGTGGCACCCATTTTTCGAGCGAGATCCAAACGGTATTCGTTGACGTCCGTGATAACGATATGTCGAGCGCCCGCATAACGCGCAATTGCCACGGCCATGACCCCTATGGGTCCTGCGCCTGTAATCAAGACGTCTTCGCCAACAAGATCGAACGACAGTGCGGTATGCGTTGCGTTGCCCAGGGGATCGAGAATCGCTGCCATGTCGTCGCTGATCGAGGGCGGCAACTTGAAGACGTTGAACGCTGGCACTGACAGGTATTCCGCGAAAGCGCCGGAACGATTGACGCCGACGCCCATAGTATTCATGCACAGATGCCGACGACCCGCGCGACAATTGCGGCAAACGCCACAAGTAATATGGCCTTCAGCCGATACTCGGTCACCGACGGCGAATCCCCGGACTTCGACGCCCATATCCACAATCTCACCGGAAAATTCATGGCCAACGACCAGTGGAACCGGAATGGTGGCCTGTGCCCACTGGTCCCATTTAAAGATGTGAA